>DASXIL010000459.1:0-2719 GCA_036497985.1 Candidatus Angelobacter sp.
GGCCGAAGTTGAGGATGCGGCGCAGGCCCGATTCTTTTTCGTCGGCAGAAACAACATCGGCTTTCACGCGGATGGAATCGCCGATCACGCGCTGCAACGTCCGAGAATCGCGGCCAAGAATCGATTTAGGATGCCGCTCCATAAAATCGAACAGACGGCTATCACGAATCACACCGCACTTGAGGGATTCGAACAAACCGGAGCGGAATTCGCGATCATCGAGCGTCGCCAGAATATCCGGATCAACCAGAACGGTGCTGGGTTGGTGGAAAGAGCCAACAAGATTTTTGCCGCCGCGCAAATTCACCCCGGTCTTGCCGCCGATGCTGGCATCCACCTGCGCCACAACCGTGGTTGGAATCTGGACTACCGGGATTCCGCGCATAAAAACTGCGGCGAGAAAACCGGCGCTATCACCCACAACGCCGCCGCCAAAAGCCACCAGCAGCGACTTGCGGTCAGCCTTGGCATCCACCAGGCTTTCCGCCAGCTGCTCCACAGTGTGCAGTCGTTTGGCCGGTTCGCCGTCATGCATCTCCAGGACTTCGTAGGGCAAACGCGCATCGCGCAATGATTTTTCTAAGGCCTCGCCCCAATGTCGGCGCACGTTGGGGGAGGTGATAACAAACACGCGGCTGCCGGAGGACGGCAATACGCGCCGCACCTCGCGTCCGGCACGGCGCAGCAAACCTGCCCCTACCTGGACGACATAAGCATTTGGTTTCGTTCTTACGCGGATCTTTTGCACTTCACTTAATGATAAATGACTCCACTCCGAAATACGTTTTCGCGAGCCTCTTACCCCGCAGCAGCCTATGCTGTTCGGCGTCCCTTGCTTTGGTTTCGTCAGCTGCACGACAAGCCGATTCCTCTGATACCATTTCCGCTACATGAAAAGACCTCCTTCACAGGTGGACTTCATAGTTGTCGGAGCCGGCGTTGCCGGTCTGCGCGCGGCCATCGCTTTGGCTGAAGCCGGCAAAGTGCTGGTGCTGGCCAAGCAGGAGCTTACTGAATCGGCCACGCAATATGCGCAGGGTGGAATCGCGGTTGCGCTGAGCGATGAAGATGAAATCAGCCTGCACCTGCAAGACACGATCAACGCCGGCGATGGAATCGTGAATGCGGAAGCAGCGCACGTGCTGGTGGAAGAAGGCCCCGAGCGCATACAGGAATTGATCGACTGGGGAACACAGTTTGACCATAAAGGAACAAAGCTGACGTTTACGCGCGAGGCGGCACACAGCCGTGACCGCATCCTGCACGCGCATGGAGACTCCACGGGGCGCGAGATTGGGCGGGCGCTGTATGCCAAAGCTTCTTCACTCAAAAATATTTCATTCTCAGAATTTGAATTTACCGCAAGTCTTTGCGTGGACTCAGGCCGGGTGGTGGGTGTGCGCCTGATCTCAGGATCCGGAGAAGCCCACACACTCGCCGGGGGAGCAGTACTGCTGGCCACCGGGGGCGCAGGCCACGTTTACAGCAACACCACCAATCCTGCTGTCGCCACGGCTGACGGAGTTGCCATGGCGTACCGTGCCGGAGCGGAGATCAGTGATATGGAGTTCGTGCAGTTTCATCCCACTGCGCTTTATGTGAAGAACGCTCCCCGATTCCTGCTCTCAGAAGCCCTGCGCGGAGAAGGCGCAGTGTTGCGTAATTCTGAACTCCACCGATTCATGTCCAAATATCATGAGGCCGGGGAGCTTGCGCCGCGCGACGTAGTGGCCCGCGCCATTGCGCATGAATTGGAGGTTTGCCGGCTGAAAGAGCCCGTGGTTTATCTGGATTTGACCCACCTGAAGGCAGAGCATACCAGAGCACGCTTTCCGCGGATATACGAAACGTGTCTCAAATATAACGTTGATCTCACGGTTGACCAGGTGCCGATTCGCCCCGCTGCCCATTATCTTATGGGCGGAATCCGCACCGATCTTGACGCACGGAGCAGCCTGCCTGGTTTGTATGCGGCCGGTGAAGCGGCCTGCACCGGAGTCCATGGGGCCAACAGGTTAGCCAGCAATTCCCTGCTGGAAGGCCTGGTTTTTGGCGCGCGCGCCGCCGAAACGATGATTAAGGAAGCAAAACACACTCAACATACGGCAACCGCAGACGCAGAGCCGCTGAAAAGCCCCGGCAGTGGAAGTGACGCAGAGGTATTTATTCATGGCGTTCAGCAGCTTATGTGGAACAAAGTTGGAATCGTGCGTTCACGCCAGAGCCTGACGGAGGCGATACAACAACTTCAGGCATCCGCACAGGAGCTGCCGCCCCAGACCTCGCGACGCAACTGCGAAGCCAGAAACATCCACACCGCAGCGCTTTTAATCGCGCGTTCAGCCCTAGCCCGCCTGGAAAGCCGCGGCGCGCACTATCGCACCGACTATCCTCAACACGAGGACTCACGGTTTAAAAAGCATTCGATTGTCGGCGAGAAAGGTGTCAGGTTCGTCTAGATGAAAAGGAGCCCTTCTAAAATCAAAGGGCCACGGATTTACCATGGCCCTGCCAGATTTTGGAGAGAAGCGCTGACGATAAACATATCGTCTCACGATGTATAGCCATCTTTCAAGTTACCTTTGGCCATTTACGCAGTTTAAAGCGGTTCTGCCCTGGGATCCCTGGTTTCCCGAACCCGAATCATTAAGCTAATTAAGTAAAACCAGGAGCAAATATTTTTTTCAAAACCTCTATTTTTTGCCTTCTTGACACACCC
>DASXIL010000460.1:0-5225 GCA_036497985.1 Candidatus Angelobacter sp.
AGACGTTGCTCCGTGATCTTCCTGCTGGAGCCGATCCGTGCGGCGAAAACGGCGAGTTCCATTCCTTTGTGTATGCGGGGCCCATGTTTAACCGAGAAACGTTCTGCCGCGAGATTCCAATCGTCACCGGTGAAAAAGTTGAACGTGACGGCTTCTGGTTTTGCGATATTCTGCCTGCCGTTGCCGCGCCTTCGTCGAAGCGAAAAATTCGCTAGTGCTCGGAAGAAAGGAAACAGGAAGCGTTCAACAGAAAAAGGCGGGTTCAGCGTAACCCACCCGCCGAGCACGGTGTCTATCTGAACGACAAGCGCCCTGATTGCAGCAATAAAATTAAGCTAAGGCGTTGCGGCTGTCACAGCTGAAACATAGTTCACTGGCGTGTGGTCGGCCAGTTCACGCACACCCACGTTCTCTTTTTGCCACGCCTCATACTTGAATGGGTATTCAAAAAATGCCTCAATCCGGTCCTTTTTTATAAAGTCGTCACCGGGGTCAGGAGTCACACTGCGGTTCTGGGCTATGTAGTACGGTTTGCCCAGATGCTCATATCCTAGCCCTTCCGGCGGAATCCTGGTGACAATGTCACAACAATCAACGTAACGGAAATTTTTCACGCCGCTGAGCGTAGCCACAAAGTCTGAATCGCCCACCAGCGGCGAGCCAAAAGTATAGAGAGCATCCGGAGCCTTGATGCCGGCCAGCAAGGTTGCAAGAGCCGCGCCCAGACTATGCCCGGTAAAAAGCACGCGTCCGGGGATGCCAGGGAGCGCCTTCTCAAGCACAGGGCGCACCTCAGCCAGGGCATCCCGGAAACCCCGATGCACCTGGCCGCCATGTTCCCAGGGAACCTTGAGCGCATTGATATCGTCACCCAGATCGGTAGGGTCATCTTTGTCCGTTCCCCGAAAGGCCACGGCGGACAGCTTCTGGTCATTGCTCACGGCCACAAAGCAATGTGTTCCTCCGTCCTGCTTGATTTGCTGGCTCTCAAAGAAACCGGCAGCAGTAAAGCCGATCTTGCCCAGTTCATTTTTGATCTTGGCTTGATCGAACGCAAAAGTCGTTTCAGACCGGCAATAGGCCAGACGCGCCAGCTCCACGCAAAGCGCTGCGTCAGATTTTGGTGCGCCCGCGGGAAAGCACACGGCATTCTTGCAGGGATAGTACAGGTCGTCTTTCTTAGGACTATAGGCGATTGGGCCATTCATATCATCCTCCGTCCAAAATGAGCTGGTTAGGGCAGTGAAGTACTGTAATACAAAACGCAGCCTGCTGTTTTACCCCTTTTGCTGAACTCCGGAATCTAATCCCAGCCGTCTGACCCAATGGGATCGCCGGCGGGAGGCGTGGCCGGCGCAGCTACATGGACTTCCGCAGGATTTTTCTCAAAGTGATCGATTTGATTTCTTGCGAAGAAGAACGCAGCGCGTGTTGGCACATCCTTCAGCAGGTTCTCCTGCGATGCGATCCACTTCTTCAACTCATCAAGCTTAAGCAACGCGACTGCCCGCACCTGGCTGGACGCATGTTCGTCTGCGGCGAGTGACATCAAGTGGCTGAGTGCAACCGAGTTGACAGTCCGTTGAATGGCGCCGTTATATCCGGTCGCGGCGGGTGTTTTCCAGGTGGTGGTGAGCACCTCATCCAGCAGTTCGTCAAAGCCGGGATTGTTTGCATCGCGGGCATGGTACTCAATCATGCGCTGGGCACGCTCAGGCTGAAACAACAAGCGGAATACGATGTCCGCAGCCGCCTCAGCGGGCGCCAGGGAATCAAACGCCGGTGATGTGCGGCGCGCAAAGTTCTCCCCTGAGCTGGGATATTCCGGAGGCCTGGGAGGAATGATCCCGAGGAGTGGTTGAGGGACGGCGAGCGCTTGCGGCGAAAGCGTTTTCAAGATCGCGTGCAGGGCCTGGCGCTGCTGGGCGGCAGGCACGATTTCAGGGTCTTTACGGTTCGGCCCACGAAGATCAAAAGAGTAATTCAGCCCTCCGATGGATTTGGCCACGGCCGTGATCTGGTAGCGATGATAAAGGTAGACCGGCACCAGCACATCTTCCAGCGTGGCCATTGGAGTGTGTTCGCGGATGGCATTTTCAGAAAGATTTTTCAGCGCGGCCTGGCGCACGGCCATTACCTGCTGTAAGCCGTCAATGTCATTACTTCCCGTGTCCCACAGATGCGCAATCGGACTGGCTGAACCCATGGGACGCGCATCCTGATCAGTGAGGTAAAGCAAGCCGCTTGCAAACGCGTCATCAAGATCTTTGTCCAGTGCCTGGGTCTCGTTGGTTCCAGCGGGGAAATCACGATATCCGTAAGTGATGGCAGCCTTGTCCCATGCGCCGATCCCAACAGCGTAGGCGTTTGAAACATCCGGCACGCCATCTGCGCCCACAGTGACAGTCGGCGGCGGATAATCCATGACAGACGCCCGGTTGACGATGCTGGCGGCATAGTTGTGCATCAGGCCCAGCGTGTGTCCTGTCTCATGCGCCGCGAGCTGGCGAATGCGCGCCAGCGCCATGGCATTGGCCTTGGCGAGCGCCGCGGGATCTTTGCCAAACGGATTAAGAAGGCCTTGCGCAATGAGAAACACCTGCCGAATGCGCAGCGCATCAAGACGCACATGGCCGTTGATGATTTCTCCCGTCCGTGGATCGGTGACTGCGTTGCCAATGGACCATCCCCGGGTGGAGCGCGGCACCCATTCGACTACGTTATAGCGAACCTCCATGGGATCGATGCCTTCAGGAAGCAGCTTGACCTGGAAGGCGTCCTTGTAACCGGCGGCGGTAAATGCCTGGTTCCACCAGCCAACACCCTCAAGCACGGCAGAGCGGATAGGCTCAGGAATGGCACGGTCAACGTAGTAGATGATCGGCTTCACCGGCTCGCTGACCGCGGCGGAAGGGTCTTTTTTTGTCAGGCGGTGCCGCGCAATGTAGCGCTTTACGATTGGCTCATCGACCGGAGCGGCAAAATCCATATACTGGATGCCGAAATAGCCGGAACGTGGATCGTAAGCGCGGCTTTGGAATCCCGCAGCGGGCGCCTGAATAAAGGAAATATGCTCGCGGACAGTGATGGCGTGCGGCTCAGGCGTGACCTGCTTGACGAAATTGCCGGGCTCTTCACCCACGAAAGTAAGTGTCGATTCGATATCCGTGTTCTCAGGAAAGTTTTTTGTGCGTGGCAGGTATATGGCGGAGCGCGTTGGCTCCACTTTGTATTTGCCCTGCTTGGCATTGGCTATTCTGGCGGCCACGCCGTGAACGTCACTCAAGAAGAATTTGGTCGCGTCAACCAGAACGGCATCTCCATCCTCCGCCGCAACCTCAAAGCCCCAGAGCACGGATTGCGGAAAGGCTGCGCGCACGGCGCTTCGCTGATCGGCATCGTCCGTGACGGCGCGATACTCCTGGTTCTCAGCCACCAGGAACACCTGCTTCCCGCTGCGCTCAAAATGGACGACGTAACTTTCACCGGGCTCGCCCCGGTCCAGACCGATATCGTTGGAGCCCACGCCGTTGGGAAGCGATTCGTACAGGATGAATGGCGTTTCCCACCTGGCGTTTTCAATGCGCAGCCAGAGCGTCCCTTCGCGCGCGTCCCAGTAGTCCGCAAAGAACCCCGGATAGCTCTGCATGGTTGCGGTCTTCTCCGCGATGCTTAGAAGCGGTTTTGATTGGTCTTTGTGCGCCGGATTCTGCGCGAGCAAGAGGGAAGTAAATATAAATAATGCGGCCACGGCGACAAGAACGCGCTTCATCCTGAGATATCCTCCAACGCAAAACTTATTGAATTTTCCAAATGCACGATATGGCAGGATACTCCACGTTTGCGATTTCTAGGCACGTAATGGGTACACGAGATTGCAAGGCCTTCAACTTTTAGGCAATCGCACGTTTTGCCGTGTTCACTGGCGACAAAAATCGCAACTTATCAGCGTATACTGGCGCAACATCAAATTACGAGTTCACTCTCTATGAAACAGGTATTTCTTAGTTATGCACGTGTGGATAGCAAAAAGGCGAAGCAACTTTATGACGATCTTTGTCGTTTGGCTCCAGTCCGCATCTGGTACGACCGAATTGATCTCCTGCCAGGCGTAAAGTGGGAGCCAGCGATTCGAAAAGCGATTCGTGAATCAGATTATTTCCTTGCGGTTCTTTCGAATCAGAGCGTAGTGACCCGTGGCGTTCGTCATTCTGAACTGCGCGAGGCGCTTAAGGTGATGCAAGAATTCCCCGAGGATTGGATTTACTTGGTCCCAACTCGACTTGATGACTGCCCAATGCCATTTGATGAATTGAAAGAATTGAATTACGCAGATTTATTTCCCAAGTGGAAGGGTGGAGTTGCCCAGTTGTGCCGCATATTTGGAAGCCAAAAACATGGTGTTCTCGGGCCGAAGGCCAAGGGGTTGAGTAGTGCTCAAGGTACTGGTTCGCGCCGTCCGAAAACGTCTAAGACTCAGTTTGGCACGTCGGATAACAAAAGCCGGCGAAAGATTCGAACGCATAGAGAGGTAAAGCATCACTTTCATTACAAAGTAGGACTCGTGAATCTCGATGCAAACGGCAATTCCATAATTAAACGTATTGCGCGAGGCCTCAACAGTGCCCAGTCAATCTTCCATCTAGTACCCGAGGCGTTGGCCGCACCGCAACAAGCTTTGACGACGATCGATAGCTCCCCACAGCTGTACATTTCGCATCTTCCGAGCAACTTTTATGAGCGAATTGGCCCTCTGGATATGGACTGCGTGATCTGCCTCACCCAGCGGTTGCTTACTTTTGAGGAAAATGACTCTATACTGTACAACTACCTTGCTGGGCCATCCTCCAGTGATCCTCGTGTCCTTTTTGTCTCGCATTCAAATCTAGATGAGTACGCGCAAGAAGCGGGTGTGACACTCGAAATTGCGCTCGCCTACCGAATTACTGCGGAGCTAGTGAACTACTTCTTGGATCTCGGCTATCACCAGAAAACCCGGAATTGTCCAATGGACTTTACGGAAGATCATTCCGATCTAGTTGGCGGAATACGAACCGGTCGATTTTGTTCTTACTGTTCAGAAGAACTCAAAACCGGCATTAGCCGCCCATTTGCAGAGGCGTTCCGCGCAATACTCGCCTGGGGAAGATGATTTAGAGAGTTTCGCCTCTTTCTGCGTTTCCTGCGCTTTGAGCAGACTCTAGCCCGATTTTTGGGTACGTGTG
>DASXIL010000461.1:0-13483 GCA_036497985.1 Candidatus Angelobacter sp.
CTGCCAGTCACGATGATCGTGTCCCCGGCGTCATAAAATTCGTCCACCTCGGCGCGATAGCCGTCCCACTCCGTCGCCAGCCGGGCAAACACGTTTTTTCCTACCTCCTCCATGCTGTGATAAGTCCCGGCATAGGGAAAGCCGGCGGCCTCTGTCCACTCAAAGCGCGGGGCCAGCGCGGATTGAAGGTTCTTGGCAATCTGCTCCGCGTCGCCTTTGTAAATTCCTTGAATTGTCTCCAGGTTTGTTTTCATTTGCCACCTTAGTGAATATTCAACCTTTGTCCATAGAAACAGGGAGATGCCGTGCGATTTCTAAAGGAAAAAGCCCGAAAATTCTAATCTTTTTCTAATAAATTTGTAACGCCAGGACCATTTTGGGAACGATAATAACAGCACAAGGCTGAACGAATTGCCGGGTTTCGGATCGCAACGGCCCCCGGCCGGGGTAACTGCCAATGTATGACGCTATCATCGTAGGCGCGCGCTGCGCTGGCGCGCCCACTGCTCTTTTACTGGCCCGGAAGGGCTATAAAGTCCTGCTTCTGGATCGCGGGACATTTCCCAGCGATATGCCATTTTCCAATCATTACGTCCATCAGACCGGCTCTGCCAGGCTGAAGCGCTGGGGCCTTCTGGACGCGCTGAAAGCGTCGAATTGCCCGCCGATTTTGACCAACCATTTTGATTACGGCGCATTCTCGCTTACCGGCTCGCCCGTTCCGGCCGAAGGCGGGGTTACTGAAGCATTTGCGCCGCGCCGTATCAAACTCGATCCCATATTGGTGGATGCCGCCGTGGAGTCAGGAGCAGAGTTGCGCGAGGGCTTTTCTGTCCAGGAAGTAATTTTTGAAAACGGCCGCGTAGCAGGTATTCGCGGCCATGAGAAAAATGGCCCCATGGTCACCGAAAAAACGCGGATCACCGTGGGCGCCGATGGCATGTTCAGCGTGGTGGCCAAAGCCGTGCAAGCGCCGGAATACAAGACCGGTCCGGCGCTGGAAGGCTCCTGGTATGCCTACTTCAGCGGCGTGCCAATGGTGGGCTGGCATCTGTGGCTGCGCCCCGGCAACGTGATTTTTGCTTACAACACCAATGACAATCTTTCGCTGATTGGAGTGGCGTTTGCGGCCCGCGATTTGCCGACAGTCCGCGTCAACGTGGAAAAACACCACAGCGCCGTGATCGCACAGCACGCGCCGGAGTTGTGGGAACGCATGCAGGCGGGCAAGCGTGAGTCGCGCTATGTGGGCGGCGCCATTCCCAGCCATGTTCGCAAACCTTATGGCCCCGGATGGGCGCTGGTAGGCGATGCGGGCTATCAGAAAGATCCCTGTACAGCCTCCGGCATCACAGATGCGTTTGGCAGCGCTGAGTGGCTGGCTGACGCCATTGATGCCGGCCTGAGTGGCCGCCAGCCTCTGGAAGAAGCACTGGCTGCCTACGAACAAACACGTAACAACGCTGAGCTGCCATACTTCGATTTGACGACGCAACTGGCTGCTCTGGAGCCGCCTCCGCCGGAGGTACAGCAGCTTCTTGAAGCGCTGCGGGAAAATCCTGAGCAGCGCAGCCGCTTCTTTGGAATGCTTGCTCACACCGTCCCGGTGACGGAGTTCTTTTCCCCGGAAAACATGCAGGCCATCTTCAGCAGGCAGAAGAAGCACGCGGCTACAGCGTAACAACACTGAAAATCTGCTGTTGCTCGGAGATTTTGCAACGTTCCTGAGCTTTGGTTCACAACTAGAAAAGTGCCGTGATCGGATCGTATTGCGAGGGGAGCTCTTCAAGGACCAGTTCTTCCAAGCGAGAGAAGAGTCTTATATTTTCGGCAAACGCGCTAACCGCAAGAACTCAAGTCCTAGGAGCACCATGGAGATCGCAATTTTTGGCGCTGGAATCGCCGGCTTGATGAGCGCAATTACATTGCGCGCTCAAGGCCACAGCTGCCGCATCTATGAACGCATGCGCCAGGGCCATGAAACCGGCATGGGCTTCATCCTGATGCCGGATGGGATTGAGTGCCTCCAGAGCTTTGGCGTGAACCTGAACGGCAAAAACAGCGGCGCTCCTCTGCAACGCTATTTTTGCCGCAGTTCAAGCGGACAGATACTTTATGAGCAGCCCTTGCCTCCCGGGACCCGCAGCATCCGCCGCCGCCAATTGATTGACGCGCTGATGGGCGCTTTGCCGGCGGACAGCACTCCGTTTTTCGACGCGGAACTCGCAGGACTCGATTTCGACGATGCTGGAAACGTGGCGCAGGCGCGGTTGAACACCGGCGCGGGCGTTAGAGCCGATCTGTATGCCAGCGCGGAAGGTATCCGTTCACGGGCAAGGCACGCTCTGTTTCCCGGATGGCCTGCCACCCAGGCGCAGGTACTTGAGATTGTTGGGATGGTGGAGTGCAAAAGCATCGTGCGCTGGGCCAATAACAATTTCAACAAATTTCATGCTGTCAGCGGCGGCATCGCCCTGGGCACGTTGGCGGTGGACTCTGAGCACGTGATCTGGTATCTGCAATTCGATTCGCAGCGTTTCCCCCAGCCTCCGGAAGACGCCAATAATTTTGCCGAGACGCGAAAAAAAATTGTTGCTTCGCTGGTCGGAGAGTGGGCGGAGCCCATTCCTCACCTGCTCAGCATCGCAGATTTTTCCCGCACGCATCTTTGGCGTCCGCTGGATACGGACCTGGTTCCCGCGTTCTATCGCGGAAATCTGGTTCTTGTAGGCGACGCCGCGCATCCGCTTTCGCCCTTTACCAGCCAGGGCGTTTCTTCAGCGGTGGCAGACGCCGTGGCCCTGGCGGAAAATCTTCGTCCGCAGAATGTGAAAACGCAATCTGATTTGGAACACGCGTTGTCCCGCTATTCAACGGAGCGGCGCGAGCAATGCGCGCCCTATGTGGACAAGGGGCGCGAGTTGACCCGCCATTTTCTCACTCCGGAAATCGGCAGCACTATTCTGTTGCCGATAGCGGAATCAGAACAGATGCAGCCGGCATCGTTTTCAGACAACACCGTCCGGCTCGATCTTTTGCGCGAACGCGCGTTTAACATGCGCTGGGCCCAGCAGCCTGCCGATGTCATCCCGCTCACCGCAGCCGATCCTGATTTTCCCGTTTGCCCCGCAATCCAGGAGCAGCTTGTGCGCCACGTGCGTGACGGAGTGCTCAGTTATGGGCCGACCGAGGGAATGCCGCAGTTTCGCGAGTCGGTTGCCCGCTGGATGCATGAAACCCGGCACATGGCTTGCACCGCCGAAGAAGTATTCGCCACGGACAGCGCCGCATCCGGCATGGCCGTGCTGGCGCGCGCCAGCCTTGCGCCCGGCGATGAAGTTCTTATTCCTGATCCCGTGGACTTTCTGCTGCACCACACCGTGCAGCGCGCAGGCGCCAAACCTGTTCGCGTAAGAGTTGAGCCGGAAACCAGCGCGGAAGAGTTCATTCGCGGCATGGAATCGCGCCTGACCAGCCGCACACGCATGCTCTGGCTTTGCAATCCTCACAATCCGCTGGGCGTGGTGTATTCACGCGAGTGGCAGCAGCGCGTTGCAGAGTGGGCCATCTCTCGCGGCCTGCGGATTGTTTCCGATGAGATCTGGTCTGACATTGTTTACACGCCACACCGTCATATTAGTCTGGCATCGATCTCTCCTGAAATTGCCCGCAACACCGTAACGGTTTACGGCTTCTCCAAAAACTTTGCTTTGGCGGGGCTGCGCGTGGGCTGTTTGATCTGTCCCGACCCGGAATGGAAAAAAGAAATCGTCGCCGCCTCAGATGCTGAAAGCACCGTATACGGAGTATCGGTGCTATCGCAGGTCGCGGTCGTGGCCGCGCTCAATGACGGACGCGAGTGGCTGGCCCAATTTGTCCAGCACCTGCAGGCCCAGCGGGATTATGTTGTTCGTCGGCTGGAAAAGTGGCCAGGTGTGACCGTGAAGTCGCCTCAAGGAACGTATGTGGCATTCCCTGACGTGCGGAGCTTGAGCGATGATTCAGAAACTCTGTGCCGGCAACTTCGCGAACAGGCACGCGTGGCGCTGGTTCCCGGCGCTCCGCAATGGTTTGGTCCCGGCGCCGGCGGGCATTTGCGTATCTGCTTTGCTACTTCGCGCCGCATCCTGCAGGAAGCATTTGACCGGCTTGAGCCCGTTGTCACGCAAATCGCCAACGACCGCCACTTGCTAAAAGTGATTCACTAAGCACAAGCCGACCATATCTATTCCGTGCGGCTCTTTCCTGAGTCCGCCTCCTGAATGGAAACCGACTTCACGTTTACAAACTCACGAATGCCGTGATGGCTCAACTCGCGTCCGTATCCGGAATGCTTCACGCCGCCGAAAGGAATGCGCGGATCGGAGGCGACCATTCCATTGATAAAAGCCAGGCCTGACTCAATCTCATGGATGAACATGTCGCGCTCCTTCGCATCGTTCGTCCATGCGCAAGCGCCCAGGCCAAAGATTGAGTTGTTGGCAATCTCTATCGCTTCACTCATGTCCTTTGCGCGATAGAGAGATGCAACTGGGCCAAAAAGTTCGTCTTCAAAGGCCGGCGAACCTTTGGGAATATCGGTGAGCACAGTGGGCGCAAAGAAATTACCTTTACGATCAATGCGCTTTCCTCCCAGAAGGACGCGCGCGCCCATCTCGACTGTCTTTTTCACCTGCGCCTCCAGCCCCCTCAGGACATCTTCCGTGGCCAGTGGGCCAACGTCGGTAGTGGCATCCATGGGATCGCCGACTTTGAGTGACGCCATCCGCGCCACAAATTTCTTTTCAAATTGCTCGGCAATCTGTTGATGGATAATAAACCGCTTCGCAGCGATACAGGATTGTCCATTGTTGATCACCCTGGCTTGCACAGCGGTTTCCACCGCTTTCTCCAGATCGGCACTGGGCATTACGATGAACGGGTCGCTGCCGCCAAGTTCCAACACACATTTCTTTATCTCTTTGCCCGCAGCCGTGGCCACACTGCTGCCTGCGCCGACGCTGCCGGTGAGCGTAACCGCGACAATGCGGCGATCGGCAATAATCTTGTTGACGCGGTCTGGTCCGATCAGCAATGTTTGAAAAGCGCCTTCAGGAAAGCCCGCGCAGCGGAAAATATCTTCAATCGCAAGCGCGCATTGCGGCACGTTGGAAGCATGCTTCAGCAGCCCAACATTGCCCGCCATAAGCGCGGGCGCTGCAAAACGAAATACCTGCCAGAAGGGGAAGTTCCATGGCATCACGGCCAGCACAGGGCCGAGCGGCTGGTGGCGCACAAAGCTGCGGGTAGCGTTTGTCTTGGCGTCTTCATCGGCCAGGAAGAGTTCCGCATTTTCGGCATAGTAACGACACCCGAAAGCACATTTTTCCGCTTCCTGCACAGCCGATTTAAACGTCTTCCCCATTTCCTCGGTCATCATCCGTCCAAAAGCGTCTTTCTCATTTTCCAGGATTTCCGCGGCACGCAGCATCATGGCAGCGCGCTGGGCAAATGGTACCTTGCGATAATCGCGGAAAGTCGCGGCGGCCAGGGCAATCTTCTGTTCGACTGCGTCGTCGGAGTGCTGCTCAAATTCGCGCAGCAATTCGCCCGTCAGCGGGCTTACGCTGGAGACAGTCCGGCGCGGCAGCTCAATTACTTTTTGGGTACTCATTCCATCTCCTTCCCCTTATCGGTTACTTCTTTTTGGATGCTACCCCATGATCGAATGCTTCCACTAATAAGGGTGGGGCAGCGAGGAGTTCAATCGAAAGAATCCGGAAGATTATGGCGGAGAAGAAACCAGGCTCGCTGCGAGCAGAATGAGAAGAAATGGGGTTGGTAAGCAGGGACACACATTGAAAGAAAAATGCGTGTCCCCGTTCTGAAGCAGGCTCGTTCCAGCCGGATTGACGAATCCTCTGGCGAGCTTGATCGCTGCTCAGCCCACGTGGGGATGGCGGAGCAGGCGTGTCGCTGAGCTCTGCCTCCGCTGGAGATGGAGCGGTGGCTGCGCTCATGCCTCGACTCCTAGCGACAAGTGACCACGGGACAATATGACCCTGCCGTTACGCGATAGGCCACACTGGTCCGCAGGTTGAAACCAGGAAGAAAAGCGCTTCTGATGTCCATGGCGATCAGGTCAGCTTTCTTTTCCTGAGCTACACGCAGAATCGTTTCCACTGTGTCGCCAGGCTCAATAATGAACTCCGTCTTCAGCGGCTCAAGCTGTGGCTCGAAGATGTTTACCATGCTCTTTACAATGGGCTCGGAGAGCTTTTTGGCGTCGGTATTGCCGGCCGTTTCTTCCGGAAGAACGTGCAATACTGTGACCGAAGCGCCGTAAGCGGTCGCCAGTCGCACTACGATTGCCAACGAACGCAAGCTCTCATCGGAAAGGTCCGTCGGAACCAGAATCCGCTTGAAAGCAAGCGGCATCGGCGGCAACTCAGGGCCCACAGTCAGCACGGGACATCTCGCGCTGCGGCAGATTTCTTCGGCAGCAGAACCGAGCAACAGCCGCCGCCACCCGGTACGGCCGTGAGTGCCCGCCACCACCAGGTCGATATTGTTGTTCTGGATCTCGTCAACCACGCAGTCTTGCAAGAGGCCTGATGAAAGCACCGATTTCGTGTTGACTCCTTCCAGCAGTGGCGAGCGAAGCACATCCTCCAGCCCTTTTTCAGCCGCGTCCCGCTCCGCCTCATAAAGATAAGGCGCAGCCTGGGGGGCAGCCGCCACCAGCGCTGTGGGCGTAATGATGTGGCAGGCAAAGACCTGCGCTCCAAACTTCTTGGCCAGAGTGGCCGCGTATGGAAATGCCTTCATTGAAGCTTCAGAAAAGTCCGTTGCGAATAGGATATTTTTCAGGTCCGCAACCGGCTTAGGAACGGTATGAACAGCAAGAGTTGCCATGATGGGCCTCCTCTTATAACCAATGTACCGCCTGGAGTCCGAAGACCTCTGTGACGCAAATCACAAAGGGGTCGGCAGCGCTGGAGTCATCTCTATTCACCCCATGTGTTGCTGCTTTGCCTAGGGCCGGTGCTGATCAGGATTTATGTCCCTGTCTTTGGAAGTTCAAACGATGTTGACGTAAATCCCGTAAATGCTTGCCGATCGGCATCCTGAGAAAGCTCTTGAGCAAGGAAGCCCTGCTCCAGTCCTTCCTCTCGTAATTCTTCGATCAATTCAGACTGAATTCTTGTCAAGGCATCGGCCAGCGCCTTGGGCATCCGGTCTCCTAGTCCAAACGCTTCCGGATTGTTCAGCACACGCCCGATATCGAAATACAGATGTTTGATTCGGTTTTTCATGGTTCCTCCTTTGCAGCGGTCCATCGGATTTGACGAGGGCTCTTTAAGCCAGGGTTCAACTCAATATTGGGCCGTCCGACCAATGGAATGGTGTGACGGCTGTCACTGTTCATGTGCATGTGCCCGGAGACTGTGACTCACATCACGGCTCTTTCCGGTCGGCTCATTTAGAAATGAATGTACGCAACTGACGCATAAGGTCGGGCGAATCAACCGCGCCGGCTCCTCTGTCATGTCCAAGGCCATTCATTCGCGACTTTCTTACTGCTGCTTTTGGCTTCAGGGCTCTCTCTCCATGCCGGTTCCATTCAGCCTGCCCACAATATGTGTGAGGAAATCAAGAACCGCGCATCGCAAAACGCTGATTCTGCTGTAGCGGTTCAGCTTTGTTCTTTGATTGAGGCGGGCAGGCTGGAGGAGCTGCGCTGGCCGGATTGTTCCTCTTACCGAACAGAAGTAGAGAAGTTCTATTCTTCCTCAGGATACGCGCTGTCGTGGGTCCAGGAAGGCCGTGCAACACCTCAAGCCAATGCCATGATCGAGTTGTTTCGCGCGGCGGAGAAAAAAGGGCTGGATCCTGAGGATTATGACGCATCACGCTGGCCCGCCCGTCTGCAAGCGCTTTCCCCCGGCCGCCCGGAACAGCGATGAGCCGGCCCGATTCGATTTTGCCTTGACGGTCTCCAGTCTTCGTTTTCTTTCCGATTTGTCGGCATTGAAAAAACCAAATCGCCGAGCAGAGAAAAGCACCCCAAAACCCAGGTTTCTCCGGCGCGTCGCCACGTATTCTAAATTTAGGGAAGCGAGGCAAGGCCCGGAAAGCGGATGATTCTGAGCGATCCGGAGAAACATTCTCTGAGCTGCAGACTGGCGGAGGATCCAGTCTCCTGCTAACCCGTCTCTGGACCAAATTCCCGTTAACAGGGAAATTTACAGGGAATTTTCCCTGGTCGAGCGGGGTGGAGTGCGGGTTACCCGCAAAAACATTGGGGTAAGTGGTTTTTAAACTGAAATCGTAACAGGGAACGAGCAGGGA
This sequence comes from Candidatus Angelobacter sp., assembly GCA_036497985.1. GTDB lineage: Bacteria > Acidobacteriota > Terriglobia > Terriglobales > Acidobacteriaceae > Angelobacter. Next base: position 8,332 of record DASXIL010000461.1, read on the forward strand.
AATAACAGGAGGGGTAACAGGGAAAATACACTCAAAAACAGGAAATGCCGCTATCGTTCTACGTCTGTTCCCTTTTTCTATTCAAATTGGATGTTATGTGCTCGCTCATGAGCACCGATCCCTATGGAAATCCTTTCGAGCGCTATGGGCTGTTTCTGAAAATAAGATTCATGGTGAGTTGAACGGTCGAATTCTGGGATGAACTCTGACACCTTTCTCGGTAGAAGTAAATAAACTCTCTACTTGTCCCCGACTTGTCCTGTTCGCGCCACGAACTCCAGATCCTCGGCTGTTTCGGGTTGGCCGAGAAAGACATTTCCAAAGCCTTTCACCCCGAGCATGACGCCGCCTTCAGGATGCTGTTCGATGTGCCAATCCCTGGCGGCGTCGCCTGTTTTTTCCGTGACAACAAACTGCACCTCGCCCGGTTCGCGGTGATAGAGGATCCGGTCACCGGCTTGTATCTTTTCCCCGGACGGGTACTTGAACATCTTATGGAGCAAATCCACCACCCCCTGCAGGGCCAATGGGGACCGAACCCGGAGGCGGCGGGCCCGATCCGAAGCCTCCCCTATTATCCGGTATATCGCTCCAGAAGCACTGGCAATTATTGGGATTCTGGCTCATCACATATAAATGCCAATGGGGCGCCGGAACGCCGCGGTGAGGCGGCGATGGCGGGAGGTCCAGACGGTAGGCAATCGTGCCAACCGGCGGGATGCACGGGTTGCATCTTGGCTTTCCCGGAGTAACTTCGGCCGAGCAGGTGTTGAAGTTCAACTGAATGCTTTCGATGTTGCCGGCGTAGAGCGCCACTCCATACAGTACGCTGGCCACCACCGACAGAACACAGGCAATCTGCCGGCCAAGGATGAACAGCGTGATGATCACCCCGCCCAGCAGAAGCAAGCCGTTAAGCTCCGCGGTTTCCACCGCGGCGGTGTGGCCGGTGGGATCAATCATGTTCACCGGGTCGCCGCTGGTATAGAGATAGGGACTGAAGCTGCCGGGGAAGCACTGCACTCCATCCTGCGAGTCCCGAGTCATGAAGCGCCCGGTAGCGGGCTGATACCATCGCGCCCGGAGCTGATAGAGCCCGGTGTTGTTATCCAGCGGCTCGCCGCTATAGAGATAGTTATTGGGCGTGGTTCCGGTGCGGGCAACGGAGCTGCCGAACGCATCGAACTGGTAGGTATCACTCACGGAGCCGGCAAGGTTAGCCAGGAAGCGCACGCTGCCGTGGGCATCATAGCCGTAGAAGCTGGGCGTCCAGACGCCGCCAATCAACTGGTTCTGGCTGATATGGCCGAGCCCGTAAGCGTGCGTCCGGGAAACGAAGCCGCTGGAGAGTTCGTCCATTACCTGGGAATAGCCGGTGGGATTGAGGTCGTCGATCAGGAACCGGGTGGTGACCCCGCCGGCGGTTTCCGCCACACGGTTGCCATCACCGTCATAGACCACCGAGACGGAGCCGCTGCGGACCAGATTGTTTTCAAAATCGTAAACATTCGAAACTCCGCCGGAAGCTATGGTGTTGCCATTGGCGTCATAGCTATCTGAGGTGAGCTGGTCATTGGCGTCATAAGCGGACACGCCACCGGGAATGGCGCTCACCGTCGAGCTCTTCTGCAGACGGTTGCCGGAGAGATCATAGGTGTAGCTGATGCTTCCGTTCCCGCCCGCGGGAGCGCCGGAGATGGATTCCGAGGTCAGCCGGTAGTCGGAATCATAGGTGTAGCTGACGGAACGCCCTCCAAGTTCCGAAGCGGAGAGGCGATTCCCCGCCGCGCCAATCGTGTAATTGAAGGTGGAGAGCGGAGCGCCCTTCACCGAGCTCAGTTGGGTGATCCGGTTCAGGGCGTCATACACCTGGCTAGTCTGCACGGCATTGGGATAGTTATAGCTCAGCAGGTTGCCCGCCGGATCATAACTGTAGGAAGTAACGCCGGAAGGCGCTCCATGCGCCAGCAGGCGATTGTCGATGACTGAAGAGAGCCGGTTGTCGGCGTCATAGCTGTAGGCCAGCGATGCGCCGTTGGCGTTGGACGAGTTAATGGTCAAAACGTTGCCGGCGGCGTCATGGGTGTAAGTCAGCGTGCCCGCGGGTGTGCTCTTGCTGCTCAGGCGGTCGCGATTGTCATAGGTGTAGGCGGTAATCCCGCTGGCATCCGTCATGGAAGCACGCTGGCCCGTGAGTGTATAGGTGAAGCTTATAACCGGCTGGTTGAGCGATGGATCCGGCTGCTTGCTGAGCAACCGGTTCATGGCATCGTAGGTATACGTGGTCGTCTTGCCGTTGAAGTCGGTACTGGCGAGAAGGTTTCCTGCAGCATCATAGCTGCTGGTTTCAAACATGCCCAGCGGGAGCGTGTGCCGTATCCGGCGGCTCAGGTTGTCATACTGGAAGGAAGTGACGTGCTGGTTCGCGTCGGTAACGGTGGCCAGGTTGTCCGAGGGATCATACGTGTATTGCGTGACCTGCTGGAGAGCGTCGATGACTGAGACCAGGTGGCCCACCGCGTCAAAGCTCTTGGAGGTAACCAGCCCTGCCTGATCGGTCATCGTAAGCTGATTGCCGGCGCCGTCATGGGTGTAGCTGGTGGTCGTTAGATCATTGTATTTCACGGTGACCATCCGTCCGCGCGCGTCATAGGCGAAAGTGGTCGTGTGCTGGTTGGGGTCTTTTATGCTGGTGCGCCGGTTATCGGCATCGTATCCATAGGTGATGATCCGGCCCAGTGCGTCGGTGACGGTAATCAGGCGCCCGGCCGCGTCATAGCCATACGTAGTGTGGTTGCCCCGTCCATCGGTATCGGACGTTTTGCGCCCATTTTTGTCGTAAGTATAGAAAATGGTCGCGGCGTCCGGGGTGCCGAAGGCAAAGGTAACGCTGGTGAGCTGGCCAGCCAGATCGTAGACATATTTGGTGACTCGCTGGAGCTGGTCGGTATCCGTGAGCTTGTTTCCGCGGAAATCATAGGTGTATTGGGCAAAGGTGCTGTCCGGGTAGGTGACCTTGCTCAGCCGGTTCAGAGAATCAAAGGTATAGCTTGTGACGCGGCCCAGGGGATCGGTCGCGCTCGTCTTGTTCCCATTGTCGTCATAGGTGTATCGAGTGACCTGGTTATTGGCATCGGTCTGGCTGCTGAGGCGGCCCATGGCGTCATAGGTGTAAGAGGTAACCTTCCCGCGCGCATCGGTGTGGCTCAACTGAAGGTCCATGGCGTTATAGGTGTTGCTCATGATGCGATTCAGCGCGTCGGTCACCTGCGCCAGATTGCCGCGCGAATCGTAGCTGAACTGTGTGACCTTCCCATTGGCGTTGGTTACCGTCAGCGGATTGCCGGACGCGTCATAGGTGGCGGCCATGAATTGCCCCAGGCTGTCACTCCATTGCACGGGGTTGAAGCTGGCATTCGTGGTGATGGTGATCGTGTTGCTGTTGAGGGCGTCCGTGGATGAGGTGACGCCGCCGAACTGGTTATAGGTTTTGCGGCTCGTGTTGCCCAGCGGGTCTTTCACCGAAGTCTGGTTCCCGTTGGCATCGTAGGTATAGGTGGTGATGCCGCCCAGCGGGTCGGTCTGGGTCAGAAGGTTCTGGTTCGCGTCATAGGTGAAGGTGGTGGTGCGGTTCAGCGGGTCAGTGATGCTGACCGGCTTGCCGAAGCTGTTATTCACCTGCACCGTGACGCCACCGTCGGGATGGGTGGTTGTGGTGGTGTTTGTGGCCAAGTTGTAGGAGTAGCGTGTCACGTTCCCTTGCGCGTCGGTGATGCTCTGCAGGCGTCCATCCGCGCCGTAAGCGGTGGTGGTGGAATTGCCGCGAGGATCCGTCTTGCCGGTCAGCAGATGGGTTGCGTCATACGCATAGGTGGCCGGGTTGCTGGTCCCGGGGAAGGTGACCGCCGAAAGGTTTCCAGCGGCATCGTACGCGTAGCTGTAGATGCCGCCATTGAGATCGGTAATCTTGGTGATCCGTCCCTGATTGTCGCGGAGGAACGGCAAGTTGATGCTTCCGGCGCTGCTGGTAACGCCATTCGCGCCGAATGTCAAGATGTTGCCATTGGTGTCCGTGATGGACCGGATCTGCCCGTTCGCGGAGATCACGAAGACTCGCCCTTGCGGATCAGTGTAGGTATAGGTAGTGGGCTGGTACGGGCCTGTCGGGAAGCAGAACTGGCTGCCCTGAACCTGCAGCAAGGCGCCGCAGCCATCTGAAGTGAGCGTGCCATGCAGGCCGGCTTGCGGAACATATTTCGGAAGCAGCAGCCACGGGAAGAGGAATGAGGAAGGCAGCGCCTGGAAGAAGAAGGTCCGGCGTTGTCCGTTAAGGGTAAAGCTGACGTTGTTAGCGGCATCCACTTGCAGGTCAACGCCGGTGGAGAGGCTCCAGCCAAAGCCGAAATCGCCGGATTTACCCTTATTGAGGCTGTCATAGCTGCGGGTGATCGCCACCGGCAGGCCGCCCACGGGAATCCGCAGATCGGTGGTGTTGAAGGTCACGTGTCCCGGTTTGTTGTCGCCGATCACGCTGACCACGATCAGGCTGGTCTGCTGCGTGCCGTTGGAAGCCGTGGCCTGCAACTGAATGGTGTAGCCGCCGTTGGCTAGCGCCGTGCCGTCAAACACGCCGATAGTGCCCGATCCCGTAGTGTTGCCGTTGATCACGTGAACGTCCGCCGGGTTCGCGGTGGGCCAATACTTCAACGTGCCCGAAGTCAGCGAGATTCCAGAAGCAACCGTGATGGGAACCTGTCCCTGGGTCACCAGGCCGCTCAAGGGCTGCCCGATCCAGCCTTGCTGCGCCACAACGGTCGTGCCCCCTCCGCCTCCGCCGGCAGGGACCGTCCAGTTCACGTTCACGGTGTTGGAGAACGCGCCCAGCCCGCTGATATTGCCGACGGCCTGGAGCGAGTCGGTTCCGGCGTTCGCGGCGCTGTAGCTGAAGATGGCGCGACCCGTAACGTCTGTGGTGGCGCTGAGCTGCTGCATATTGGCGCCGTTGATGATCAGCGCCACGCCCACGTTGGGGACTGCCGCTCCCGAGGCGTCCGAGGCCTGCACGGTGAAGGTCTGCGTCTGTCCGGCGGCAAGCGTGGGAGGATTGTTGGGGCTGAGCGTAAGCGACCCGGTTGGTGGAACGCCTTTGCTG
>DASXIL010000462.1:0-2616 GCA_036497985.1 Candidatus Angelobacter sp.
CAGCGCCATGCCGTCGCCGGTGTACTCCCAGGAGTTTGACGTGATTCGATAGGCCTTGCCGATGCCGCCTGTCGCCATTACAACGGCTTTGGCTTTCAGCACCACAAAGCGACCTTGTTCGCGCCAGTATCCGAATGCGCCTACAACTCGCTTGCCGTCAGTGAGCAGGCGGATGATGGTGCACTCCATGAAGACGTCAAAGCCCATTTGCACGCCGCGATCTTGCAGCGTGCGAATCATCTCCAGGCCAGTGCGATCGCCAACATGGCAGAGCCGTTTGAATGTATGACCGCCAAAGGCGCGCTGCAGGATGTCGCCGTCAGAAGTTCGATCAAAGAGCGCGCCCCATTGCTCGAGTTCGCGCACGCGTTCAGGCGCTTCCTGGGCATGAAGCTGGGCCATGCGCCAGTTGTTCATCAGCTTGCCGCCGCGCATGGTGTCACGGAAATGGGTGCGCCAGCTGTCGGCTTTGTCCACGTTGGCCATGGCGGCGGCGATGCCGCCTTCCGCCATCACTGTGTGGGCCTTGCCCAGCAGAGACTTGGAGACCACGGCAACGCGCGCGCCTGCAGCAAGGCCTTCAATCGCCGCGCGCAGGCCCGCTCCGCCCGCGCCAATAATCAGGACGTCATGCTCATGGGTTTCATACTTCGTCTGGTTCGTCACAATATTCTAAAGTCCTTGATCATGCCGCTGGCCACCATGCGGACATAGAAGTCGGCAAATCCAACTGAGATCAAACTGCACCAGGCAAACAGCATGTGGCGTTCATTGAGGAAGCTGGCTTTCTTCCACGCGCCGTGGCGCTTCAGGTTAAATGTGGTGCAGGAGAAGCAATCCATCTTGCCGCCGATCAGATGACGCAAAGAATGGCAGGAGAACAGGTAGAGGCTCAGCAGCACGATGTTGACCAGCAGGACCAGCGTGCCCACACCGATGCCGAAATGCCGTGCCTGATCAGGTCCCACAAACCAGAAGGCGCGAATGGCGTCATACCAGAGGAAGCACAGGAAGACGACCGCCGCGTACAGAAAGTAGCGATGAGCGTTTTGCAGGATGAAAGGGAAGCTGGTCTCGCCGCGATAATTGCGGTGGGGCCTCTCACCCACGGCACACGCCGGCGGGTCCATCAGGAACGCGCGGTAAAGAGCTTTGCGATAGTAGTAGCAGGTCGCGCGGAAGCCGAGAGGGAACGCGAGGATCAGCATCGCGGGTGAAAACCACAGAGGCAACCAGTGGTGGTGAGGGTCAATCAAGGGCGAGTAAAAGGGCGAGAGGTACGGACCCCAGTCATAAAATTTTCCCTCGAAGGCGCGGTACGTAGCATAAACACTGAACCCTCCCATCACGATGATGACCGGAAGATTTTCCAGCCACCAGGCGTCGCGACGCAAGGTGCGGCCCATGCCTACGGGCACAGCAGAGTTTCTGCTTTCAGCCAAACTTCACCTCCAACGGTGAATTGAAAACCCAACAGTGTAGCAAATGCGGCTTTTTCTAACATCCCGATCCCGCAAAGCGGGAGAGGGAGCACTATCGCAACGACAGAGCAGCAGCTCCGTTAGTAATTTCTCCACAGTAAGTCTCGAAAATCCAAGGCTGATTTTTGGGCTATATGTATCCCTCGCTGCGCTTCGGGATTTTAGATAAAGAGTTCAACCAGCTCCTATGCCTCAAATTACCAGATCACTTTGATCTGCTAGGTCCTTCTTGCCGCCACCACCCGCGGAATCCCCTGCAGATCTGCCGTAACCTGAATGTCTTGCCAGCCAGCCAGCAGACTACGGACCTTTTCTTCTTCTGAATATCCGATCTCTGCAACGAACCAGCCGCCCGTCCGCAACGCGTCATGTGCCTGAGGTATCAGGCGCCGATAGATCTCCATCCCTTCACGACCGGAGAAGACAGCAATCTTCGGCTCAAATTCCCGCACCTGCTTTTGCACCTTATCGGCATCGGCCTCACCTACGTAAGGCGGATTAGAGATAATGAAATCGAATTTTTCACCTGCGTAAACGCTGAGAAGGTCGGACTTACGGAAAAGCACTTTTCCGCCCAGAGCCAGGCGTGCGGCGTTGGTTCGTGCCATCTCCAGCGCGTCGTCAGAGATATCGCAGGCGTGGATTTCCGCGTGAGGCAGCTCGCTTGCCAGAGCCAGGGCAATGCATCCGGAGCCGGTGCCCACATCGAGAAGCTTGAGGCGGCCCGGGCCGTCGAAACGATATTCCTTGACCAGCTCAAGCACGGTCTCCACCACGTGCTCGGTTTCCGGCCGCGGGATGAGCACCGCAGGCGAAACCAGAAGATCGAGGCCCCAGAATTCCTGATGTCCGGTGATGTATTGGGTAGGACAGCCGCGCGCCCGCTCGCGAATGACTTCATCGTAGCGCGATTGGTCGTCGTCATTCAGCTCGCGTTCAGGATGCGCGTAGAGATACGCGCGTTCGCGGTTAAGGACGAATAACAGCAGCAATTCGGCGTTTAAGCGCGGAGAAGGCACGTCATTCTCAATGAATAGCTGATACGCGAAATCGACGGCCTGCTTGAGCTGCATGTGCGGAAGAATTTACCGCAAAGGACGCAAAGGACGCAAAGGAGGAATTTCACCGCGGAGAC
>DASXIL010000463.1:0-2908 GCA_036497985.1 Candidatus Angelobacter sp.
CGGCCAGCAAGGAGAGAATGACGGACTCCGTGAGCATCTGCCGGATCATCCGAATGCGGCTGGCGCCCAGAGCCTGCCGCACAGCCATTTCCCGCTGCCGGGCGGAGGCCCTGGCCAAAAGAAGATTGGCAATGTTCACCGAGGCAATCAAGATGATAAGAATCACAGCGCCCAACAGCACGAGCAGCATAGGGCGCACGTTGCCTACAAGAGATTCCTTTAATGGCTCAATCTCTATCGACCACTGCGAACGCGCCGGGTAATCATTCGGATAGTCGACCCGCAACCGACCAGAGAAGTTATCCAGTTTTTCCTGCGCTTGCTTCCATGTTTCTCCGTCCTTCAGGCGTCCGATTGCTCCCGGCAACAAGCGCAAGCCGCGAGCAGGCGCTGGAAACGGGTTACCGTGAAATCCGGCCGTCGCCCACACTTCTACGTCGCTGGCAAGCGTCCGGCCTGGATGCCGGAATCCAGGCTCTACGACTCCCACAATCGTATAAGGATCGCTATCGAGTTGGAGCCGCCGACCCAGGACTTTAGGATCTCTACCGAATGCGCGCTGCCAAAGGCTGTCGCTGATCACTACAGCCTCGGCAAATCCTTCGGCTTTGTCCTCAGGACCGAAGAGCCGCCCTAGCTCTGATTTGGCCCCGAGCATGGAGAAATAATTGGGGCTGACGCCGAGCATCTCCAGGCGTTCAGGATGTTGTGCGCCAGTGAGATTGGCGCTGGCTGGCCACGTGACGCTGACGTCCTCGAAGACGTCTGCCCTTTGATTCAGATCATCCCATTCCGGGACGGACAGGCCGATATCGCGAGTTCCTAACCCGCGATTGGAAGTAATCACCTTGGCCAGCCGGTCAGCATCCCGGTATGGCAAAGGATGTAACAAGACTGTGTTTACGATACTGAAGATTGCAGTATTAGCTCCGACGCCGAGTCCAAGCGTCAGAACAGCGACCAGCGTAAAGCCAGGATTCTTGAGCAGTATGCGTACACCGTAGCGTATGTCTTGTAACAACGTTTCCATGGATTCTCCCTAAAGCGACAACATTGTATGCGACTTTCATTCAGGCTTCACACCTAATTACATTTCGTTCGGTTTTTCTAATCTTCATCAATGAGTACAAAGACCGCATCGCGGTCTACAGGCTCAATCTGAGGCAAAGCCGCCGCTGACCTGCCGGATGCATTCTCCTGCTTAAGTTGTTCGACCACTTCAGCCAGCTTGGCAATTGTCGTGGCCTGGAACAATAGCGGCAGGGGAACATCCATTTTAAGGGCATCTCTCATGCGCGCCACCACGCGGGTGGCCTGCAAGGAGTGTCCTCCGAGCGTAAAGAAGTTGTCCTCCACACCAATGCGATCCAGGCCCAATATTTCAGACCATATCTGTGTTAATAGCGACTCTGTGGCGGTTCGGGGAGCAACATAATCATGCTTTGACCGAAGCATGTTTTTCGCCGGCGCGGGCAATGCGCGCCGGTCTACTTTTCCGTTAGGTGTCAGCGGCATGGACTTCAGCATCACAAAATCTGCCGGTATCATGTACTCGGGAAGGTTCTGCTTGAGAGAATCCTGCAATTCCTGCAGCTCGATTTCCTTGCACACTACCACATAAGCTACCAGCCGCTTCTCTCCAGGTTCATCTTCTCGCGCCACAACAACTGCCTGTTCCACTTTTTCCAGATCGCACAGAGCAGCCTCAATTTCACCCATTTCAATCCGATAGCCGCGGATCTTGACCTGGTGATCAATTCGTCCGATGAAATCCAGTGCTCCATCGCCACGCCATCTCACCCAATCACCTGTACGGTAAAGACGCGCTCCTTCACGCTTGCTGAACGGATCTGGCACAAAACGCTCCGCCGTGAGTGCAGGACGCCCCAGATATCCCCGCGCCAGGCCTTTGCCACCAATAAGAAGTTCACCGGGCGCGCCAATGGGAAGCGGCTCCATCCTTTCATCCAGAACATAGACTTGCGTGTTTGTTAAAGGTTTGCCGATAGGTACATGGATTGCGTCGTGAGTGCGCGGAATCTGCGCATACGTGGAATATGTGGTGTCTTCAGATGGTCCGTACAGGTTGAAAACCTGCTTTACTTCGCTTGCTTCATAAATCTCACGCACCAGGTCTCCGGGAAGGGCCTCGCCAGCTAGATTGACGACGCGCACTGAAGCTGGAACAGCTTTCACCCGCACCAATTCCCGCATGGCGGAAGGAACTGTATTGATAAGTTTCACCCGCTGCGCCGCTGGCTCAGTGAGTTCCGCCAAGGCCAGGGCGTTCTTTACTACAGTAGCCGAGCCGCCGCAACTGAGCGGCGCAAAAATTTCAAAGACAGAAAGATCAAAACAAATAGAGGTTGATGCCAGCACTCCTGCCAGATCATCTCCGGAAAACACCTGATGCACCCAGCTCAGAAATGCGACTGCGCTGCGATGGCAAATAGCCACCCCTTTCGGCTTGCCGGTAGATCCCGAAGTATAGATGACGTAAGCCAGATTTTCCGGCGTGGTGATTATATTCAGGTTTTGTGTGCTGTTGCGCGCGATCTCCGGCCACTGGCAGTCCAACTCCACTACCGTTCCGGAGAATTCAGGGAGTTGCGAATGCAGCCGCTGCTGCGTCAAGAGCACCTGGGACTGGGAGTCCTGCAGCATATAACTCAGCCGTTCGGGAGGATACGTTGGATCAAGCGGCACGTAAGCTCCCCCGGCTTTCAAAATTCCCAGAATGCCGACAATCATTTCCAGCGAGCGATCTAAGCAGATACCAACTCTCACTTCAGGCCCAATGCCCAAAGTCCTTAGATAACGCGCCAATTGTTTTGCGCGTTCGTTTAGTTCCCCATATCTCAGCGCCCCCTGCTCACTTAGGTCCGCCTTCGTTTGTGGCGTGCTCGCC
>DASXIL010000464.1:0-8015 GCA_036497985.1 Candidatus Angelobacter sp.
GAAAAGAGATATGGTAAAACATTCCGCCTCAATGCGCAACCTTTTGACAAGGTAAAATATGCCACAAGAAACGAAATCAATGCCGCAGAATCCCGATGAGTTGGAGCATGCGCCGGGCTTTGTGCATGAAAAGCTGGAAGGCTGGGTGCCGGAACTGGCAGGTGAAGAAGAGGTCCGGCAAGCGCTGGAAAAGGCTTTCGATTATCGCGGTGACGTGACTATCACGCGCAAAGACGGCAGCAAGATCGACGGTTACATTTTTGACCGGCGAACAGGTAAGACCCTGGCTGATTCCGCGGTGCGGCTATTCCCTAAAGACGCCGACCAGAAGATATCCATTCCATATTCAGAGATCGCTGCGCTGGCCTTCAGCGGACGCGATACCGCCGCGGGAAAGAGTTTTGAGGCCTGGGTGCGCAAGTACTGGGAGAAAAAAGCGGCAGGCGAGAAAAACATCGGGATACAGGCGGAAGCTCTGGAATAATTTTTCTTTTTTCTTAAGTTCTAAACATGAAAGCCTTCATTACAGGAGCTACGGGATTTGTCGGCAGCCATGTGGCGCGAGCATTGGCCGCGCAAGGCGCTGAACTGCGGTTGCTCGTCCGTACTACTAGTCGTCTGGACAATATTGCCGACCTGCAGGCTGAAACTGCCGCCGGCGATCTGCGCAATCCGGAGTCGCTGAAGAAGGGCATGTCTGGCTGTGAATTTGTCTTCCACGTTGCTGCAGATTATCGTTTGTGGGTTCGCGATCCTGAGCAGATGTATCGCTCAAACGTAGAAGGCACGCGGGCAATCATTCAGGCGGCACGCGAAAGCGGCGTGCGCCGGGTGATCTACACCAGCTCCGTGGCCACAATGGGATTTACCCGCGAAGGCCATATTGCAGGGGAAGATTCGCCAGTTTCTATCAAAGACATGGTGGGCCATTACAAGCGATCAAAGTTCATGGCCGAGCAAATCGCTTTGGAAGCGGGCAACAATGGCGCGAATGTGGTGGTGGTGAATCCCACGACGCCTATCGGCGAATATGACATCAAGCCAACGCCGACAGGAAGAGTCGTGGTCGATTTCTTGAAGCGAAAGTTTCCCGCTTACGTTGACACCGGTCTGAATCTTGCCGATGTGAAGGAAGTGGCGCGCGGCCACCTGCTGGCAATGGAAAAAGCGCGACCGGGGGAGCGTTACATCCTGGGCGGTGAAAATCTGACGTTGAAACAGATCCTCGACAAGCTTTCTGCACTCACAGGGCTGCCCGCGCCGACGATGAAAGTCCCGCACGCGGTCGCCATGGGATTTGCCGTGTTCGACCAGTTTTTTACCGGCACGATCCTGGGCAAAGAGCCGCGTGCCACCATTGACGCAGTGAAGATGGGGCGCAAGAAAATGTTTGCTTCGTCGGCAAAGGCTGAGCACGAACTCGGTTACAAGGTTCTACCGGTGGAAGGTGCGTTGCGGCGCGCTATCGATTGGTTTCAAGCGCATGGCTATGTCGAAACAGCAGCGCAGGCAGCAACGGTGAACGCATGAGCAAAATCGCAATCATTGCCGCCATGGAAAGAGAGATTGCGCCATTGGTGCAAGGGTGGCAACGCAGCACGGTTTCCTCAGCTGACAAGAAATTCTCTGTCTTCGAGCGCGATGGAGTAGTCGTTGCGTTATCTGGAATTGGCTGCGCGAATGCCGAACTGGCGGCCCGGGCTGTAGTGGCGCAATATCGGCCCACGTTTCTGATATCCGCAGGGCTGGCAGGCGCGCTGATACGGAGCCTGAAAGTCGGCAGTGTTTTTACGCCCAGCGTGGTGGTGGATGCGGCTGACGGCCTCGAGTATCGATGCACAGCGGATGGCAACCACGTAAGCGGCGGAGTTTTGGTCAGCGCGGGAGAAATTGCCGGAGCAGAAGCCAAGCGGGAACTGGTAAATCGCTTTCATGGGCTGGTTGTAGACATGGAAGCCGCCGGTGTGGCCCGAGTGGCACAGCAGGAGCAAATTGGTTTCCGTTGCGTGAAAGCCATTTCAGACGAAGCTGATTTCATCATGCCGCCGATGGGACAGTTTCTAAATGCTGCAGGAGAATTTCAAAGCGGCAAGTTCGCACTGTGGGCAGCTTTGCGGCCATGGCAATGGACAAAGGTTGCGGCTCTGGCGCGGAACAGCAAACGTGCGACAGAGTCGTTATGCAACCGCCTGCGCAACGATCTTGCCAGTGTAGTGTCGCCGAAAGAAATTGTTACACTGGATAGAGCAGAGTTTCTGGAAGTAAAACGTTAGATCATGCACACGGCAATCAAACCCGAATCCGCGAAAGGCAAACTCACTCCCACACGGATGATGCAAGCTGCTGTCTATCGTGGCAAAAATGATGTCCGCCTGGAGACAGTTCCTGTGCCGGAGATTGGCAAGGGAGAATTGCTGGTGCGTGTGCACACCTGTGGCATCTGCGGGACTGATCTCAAAAAAATTCATACCGGCTCGCATTCGGCTCCTCGCATTTTTGGCCATGAGATGGCCGGGCAGGTGGTTGCGATGGGTGAAGACGTAAAGAACTTCGCCATCGGCGACCGCGTGATGGTTTTCCATCATATTCCCTGCGGCGAGTGCTATTACTGCCGCAAGAAAGTCTTTGCGCAATGTCCTGTTTATAAGCGGGTCGGCGCCACGGCGGGTTTTGAGCCCAGCGGCGGCGGTTTTTCCGAGTACATCCGCGTGATGGATTGGATCGTACGTAAGGGCGTGGTAAAAATCCCCGATCAAGTTTCATACGAACAGGCATCGTTTATTGAACCTGTAAATACGTGCCTGAAGGCTATTGAATCGCTTCAGCTGCAAAGTGATGAAACGGTGCTGGTTATCGGGCAGGGTCCTATCGGGATTATTTTGGCGGCATTGGCCAAACGGACGGGTGCTACCGTGGTAACTTCCGATTTGTATCCTCAACGCCTTAAAATAAGTGCGAGCTTCGGGTTAAAGCACAACGTGAATGCAGGGTCGGAAGATCCGGCGCGGCGGGTAAACGAGCTTACCGGCGGACGCGGCGCAGACGCTGTGGTCCTGGCAACGGCGGGAATAGCTTGATCAAGACGGCCATGGACGCGACACGGCCCGGTGGCAGAATCATGCTGTTCGCCCAGACGCAGCACAGCGAAGTGGCAATCGATCCGGCAGCTGTTTGCATGGATGAAAAGACGCTGATGGGCTCGTATAGTGCGTCAGTCGATTTGCAGGAAGAAAACGTGCGGTTGGTGTTAAGCGGAGAAATTGATTTTGCCCGGTTGATTTCGCACCGGTTTCCGCTGGATGGATCAGTAGAGGCGATTCAACTGGCATCACATCCGTCGCCGGAATCAATGAAAATTGTTATCCAACCCGGGTTGGAATGGGAGAAACGTATTTGAAAGGACAAATGACAGCCGCAGTCCTCTATGGCAAAGAGGACATCAAGATTGAGAAGGTGCCGATCCCCACGCTTGAACCCGGCGAGGTGCTGGTGAAGGTGAACGTGGCGCTTACCTGCGGGACGGACCTCAAAGTGTTTCAGCGCGGATATCATGCGCGCATGATTGTTCCTCCGGCGCTCTTTGGGCATGAACTTTCCGGCGTGATTGAAGAAGTTGGGTCGGGCGTGCGCGATTTCCGCCGTGGCATGAAAGTTGTTGCCCTGAACTCCGCTCCATGCGGCGCGTGTTTCTACTGCCTGAAGCACCAGGAAAATATCTGCGAAGACCTTTTGTTCAATAACGGCGCCTATGCCGAATACATCAAAATTCCCCGCCGTATTGTTGAGACCAACATGCTGGCGCTGCCGGATGATCTGAGCTTTGAGTCGGCGGCCATGACTGAGCCCCTAGCCTGCGCCCTGCGCGGCTTGCAGGAAACAGGTGCGGATATCGGCGATACAGTCACCGTTATCGGCGCTGGGCCGCTGGGATTGATGCTGGTACAGGTGGCCAAGCTGACCGGATGTAAAGTGATTGCCGTAGTCAAGCGCGCTGAGCAGGTGGCGGCAGCGAAAAGATTCGGCGCGGACGAAGTGGTACAGATAGGAAAAACACACGATCCCATTGACCGGGTGATCGGCGTTACCGAAGGTCGCGGGTCAGATATTGTGATTGAAGCAGTGGGGCGGCCGCAAACCTGGGAGTGGGCCGTGGAAATGGTCCGCCGCGGCGGTGTGGTGAATTTCTTTGGCGGATGCGCTAGTGGAACCAAAGTCGAGTTGGACACCAACCGGCTGCACTATTCTGAAATCACGTTGAAAGCCACCTTCCACCATACCCCGCAGACGGTCCGCAAGGCTTTTTCATTGATTGCTGAAAAGAACGTGAAAAGCACAGACTACGTTACCGGCGAGGCGCCGCTTTCCAAACTGAAGCAAGTGTTGCAACAGATGCTGGACCGCGGGAGCCAGATTAAGACGGCCATCATCCCCGGCCACTGATCATGTCAGTCACGCGTACAAGCACTTCGTCCATGCCGCTGGGGTGGAACGCGCTGCCGGAATCATATCGCATTCCGGCCACAGCGCCTTCCCTGGAAGAAGCGCGCACGTATTGCGAGCGCCTCGCGAAATCGCATTACGAAAACTTTTCCGTCGCCACGTGGTTTCTGCCCAGACGTCTGCGCCAGCATTTCTACAATGTTTATGCTTACTGCCGCATCTCTGACGATTTGGGCGACGAGGTCGGCGATCCGCAGCAGTCACTTGAACTACTGGACCAGTGGGAGGCGGAACTGAACGCCTGCTATGCGGGATCGCCGAAGCATCCCGTGTTTGTTGCCCTGGCTGAAACAGTGAAGCAATTCCGCATTCCCCAGCATGAATTTTCTGATTTGTTGATCGCTTTCCGGCAGGACCAGACGGTCACGCGATTTGAGACGTTTGACGATGTACTTGCTTACTGCCGCTATTCGGCAAACCCCGTGGGTCATCTGGTTCTTTATTTGTGCGGCTATAGCGACGGCGAGCGGCAGCAACTCTCTGACTACACTTGCACTGCACTGCAATTGGCAAATTTCTGGCAAGATGTTTTTGTCGATTATGGCAAAGGCCGCATTTATCTTCCGCTGGAAGACCTGCGCCGTTTTGGCGTAACCGGTGAAAATATTGCCGAGCGGCGCGCAACGCCGCAATTTGTGGCCATGATGAAATTTGAGGTCGAGCGCGCGCGGGATTGGTTTGCCCGAGGACTGCCGTTGGTAAAGATGGTCAATCGCGAACTGGCTATCGATCTGGAGTTGTTCAGCCGGGGCGGGCAGGAAATTCTGAATGCCATCGAGCGCCAGGGGTTCGACGTGTTGCAGGCGCGGCCGGAGATTTCAAAGTCCCGCAAGCTTCTGCTGGCGCTGCACGCGGCCATTGGCAAGTTGCTGTGAGCGATCAGCTTAGCCATGCCTATGCAGTTTGCCGGGGTATAGCACGCCGGGCGGCCAAGAACTTCTATTACGGTTTCATGGTGCTGCCGTCGGAAAAGCGCAACGCGCTAAGCGCAGTCTACGCATTCATGCGCCATGCCGACGATATTTCCGATGAGCCTGGAGTTGATCCACAGCTAAAACGCCAGAAACTGACCGAATGGCTGGATTCCGCGAAAGCGGTTTTTTCCGGCAAGGCCACGGACGATCCGGTGCTGATGGCGCTGGGCGATGCACAGAGCAAATTCAAGATTCCGCCGGAACTTTTTGAAAAACTGGTCTACGGTACCAGCTTGGACCTGGATATTCCGCCGGCGTCCCCGGAGTCGCCGGCCATTCTCTGTAATACTTTTGAAGACCTGAAGCAATATTGTTATTACGTCGCTTCGGTGGTGGGATTGGTATGTATCAGGATTTTTGGCTATCAGGATACAAAAGCGGAATTTCTGGCGGAAGACTGCGGGCTGGCATTTCAGTTGACCAATATCATCCGCGATATTAAAGAAGATGCTTCCATGGGACGCATCTATATTCCCGCGGAAGACCTTTTGCGCAGCAACCTGGCGGCGACAAACTTTGCTTTGAGCTTGTTGCAAGGTCCGGCACAGGCGCAGCATTTGCGGCCCGTGCTGGAATATGAAGCTGATCGGGCGCGCAAATATTATGAGTCGGCAAAGTGGCTGATGGAACTGATCGACGAAGACAGCCGCGCCGCTCTGTGGGTCCTGGTGGAAATTTACAGCCGCCTGCTGCAGAAGATCACGGACCGCAATTACGACGTGCTTACTGAGCGTGTCCGGCTGACGTTGTGGGAAAAATTGAAAGTGCTATCTCGCGGATTTCTGCTCCGCATTGCATGACGGACGATACCCGACAACTTAGCGTTGCAATTGTGGGCGGCGGCCTTGCCGGACTGGCCGCAGGCTGCGCGCTGGCCGATGCAGGATTGCGCGTCACCGTCTTCGAGCGCCGGCCATACGTCGGAGGCCGCGCGTCATCTTACGAACATCCGGGCACAGCCGAGGTGGTGGATAACTGCCAGCATGTTCTTCTTGGCTGCTGCACGAACCTGATTAATTTCTACGATCGGCTGGGCGTGAGCGAAAAGATCCGTTGGTTTGATGAATTGACTTTTATTGAGCCCGGCGGACGTGTCAGCAAGATGGCGCCTTCAATTCTGCCCGCGCCGATGCATAACGTCCCGACATTCCTCGGCGCTAAGATGCTGAGCGCGAAAGACAAATTTGCCATCTCCCGCGCGATGGCAGTAATGAGCCGCGGACTGCCTGAAGATTCATCGGAAGATTTTCTTTCATGGCTGCGGCGACACAAACAGACGGAACAGGCAATTGAGCGGTTCTGGAAGACCGTGCTGGTAAGCGCATTGAACGAAGATCTGAA
Organism: Candidatus Angelobacter sp.; assembly: GCA_036497985.1. Classification (GTDB taxonomy): domain Bacteria; phylum Acidobacteriota; class Terriglobia; order Terriglobales; family Acidobacteriaceae; genus Angelobacter. The sequence continues at coordinate 6,816 of DASXIL010000464.1, forward strand.
TCGCATTTCCATTCGCTATGCTACACAAGTCTTTCGCGAGTCATTCATGAAGTCTGCGGCAGCGGGCAGAATGGGACTTCCGAGTATTCCTCTGTCCGATTTGTACGGGGCCGCAATTGACTATATACGCACGCGAGGCGGTGAGGTACTGCTGCGCTCGTCAGTAACCGCAATCGGACCTAAGCAAGACCGGGTGGGCTTATTGACCGCCTCGGGTGAGCGGCAATTTGATTTTGTTGTGCTGGCGGCACCATTTCAGAATGTTGCAAGCCTCCTGCCTTCTGACGAGTCGGCTAAACCAATCAAGCAAAAGCTCGCGAAATTTGAGCCGTCCTCAATAACGGGAATTCATTTGTGGTTTGATCGCGAGATCACGCCTCTGCCCCATGCGGTACTGCTGGATCGCACGATTCAGTGGATGTTTCACAAATCAAAGTTCCATGAGGGCCGGGAAACCGCCGGCCAGGGCAGCTACGTGGAGTTGGTCGTAAGCGCATCAAAGTCACTGGTGCAGAAATCACGCGAAGAAATCCTGGAACTGGCGTCACGTGAGTTGGCTGAGTTCTTCCCTGCGGTGCGTGCGGCAAAGCTGATGAAAGCGACAGTGATCAAGGAGATTTACGCCACGTATGCGATTCTTCCCGGGCTGGACAAGTATCGCCCTGCGGCAAAAACACAATGGCCGCAAATTTTTCTAGCCGGCGATTGGACGGCGACCGGCTGGCCCGCCACCATGGAAGGCGCCGTCCGTAGCGGATATCTGGCGGCTGAGGCGTTGATGAAAAACGTGGGACGAGAGCAGATATTTGTCGTTGCCGATTTGCCAGCCACAGGATTGATGAAGCTCTTTTGGTAGAAGTTTCTGCGGACTTTGGGCCAATCACTCGCCTTCCGATAGATTGTCATCCGAATCTAATTCTTTAGTTTCAATGGTTTACGGCCCACTCAGGGTCCACCCGGATCGCCGTCGAACTCCGAACAGCGATAGCAGAATTAAGAAATTTAACACCGCTTTAATTTTGTCCCCAGCAATGTGGGCGCATGATCCTGATTGTTAGAACGGTCCTCCCCCATTAGTTCAAGGATAAAAGGACAGACGAGATGAGCGAGACACAGCAGTTTAAGAATTTCCGGATATGGGCAGCAGTGGGAGTTGCTCTGGTTTATGTGGTTTTGGCAGTTAGTGGAAACGCCTAAGAG
>DASXIL010000465.1:0-5192 GCA_036497985.1 Candidatus Angelobacter sp.
AACCAAAGGTCATACCGCTGGGCTGCAGCAACCAGAGCGGGGCCGGAAAAAAACATGACAACGCCAACTTTCACCGCATTCACAACCGAGCTGAGCGGGTTGGTTACCGCATCCGTAAAGTTCAGGACATATTTTTGTCCGGCGGGCGACTGCATGAACTCGGCAAAATCATGCGCGGAAGAAAACTTCTCCAGCAGCGCCTTTTGCATGTCATTCTTCTGCTTGCGACGAACGATCGAGGCGCCCAGATAGGCCAGCCAGCCCATCAGTCCCCACCCAACAAGCATTACAAACCATTCTTTCAATTGTCCTTGCGTCATTGGATCCATGTATCAAATCCTCCAGTCTTGGAACGACCTGGCCCAGCTTGAGGTTAACAGTAGCTGAAACTAATCCTGCAGCTGCACGTCCAAGAGAAAGGCGTAGGATAGGGAGGATTCCCCATGCCAGGATCTTCAAGATCGGTTCGGCTGCTCATGGTTGCCGGCCTGTTTGCTATTAGCGGCTTCATGCATTCCCAGACCGCTTCTCCAAAGGCATTGCAGGAAGACGACGGGAAGTCTCCTTTCACACTTAAAACCGCAACCCATTTGGTATTGGTCGATGTTGTTGCTACCGATGGAAAGGGCAGGCCGATTACCAACTTAACGGCCGAGGATTTCGTGGTGACTGAGGATGGGCACCTTCAGAGCGTCCGCAGTTTTAGCTTCCAGCAACCCGCCATCTCAAACGATCTTCCGCAACCTGCACCGGCGGCGTTGCCGCCTGGAGTGGTCAGCAATACCCCTCAATACAAGAAGGGTAACATCTGGAATGTGATTGTCCTGGATGCGCTCAATAGTCCTATGCTTGACCAGAGCAGCACCCGGCAGCAACTATTTAAAGTCATCGACAAAATCCCAGACCAGCCCGCTGCAGTTTACATTCTTAGTGACGGTTTGCACCTGCTCCAGGATTTCAGCACCGATCCAGCGGCGCTCAAGCGCGTGATTGCGGGACTAAATAACAAAGGATCGGCCCTGATCGATAATCCCAAGGGCGGACATGAAGCTGAACGCTATAGTCCAGCATTTTGGGCGGTGCTTCCAGCTTCCGCCAAGGCTGCCATCCTTCGCTCTGAAGGTGAGTCGACGGCATCGCGCACGCGAGACCGTCTTCAACTCACGCTGGATGCACTAACTGCGATCGCACAAAACCTGAAGTCTCTGCCCGGTCGCAAAAACCTGATCTGGGTTTCAGAAGGTTTTCCTTTCAGCATTGAACCGGGCACAATCGTGGACGCTCGAGACCATGTTAGCGGCAGGAATTACACCGTCTCAGTCAGTTCTACCGCGAACGCGCTCTTTGATTCCCAGATTGCCATTTATCCCATCGATTCGCGCGGCATCATCACCTCAGACGTGTATGATCCAGCCAGCCGCGGGTTTGATGCGATAGGACGGCCACAAACAGAGATCGGCCTGACCTCGACCGTAAGCGAGGAAAATAATAATCTGGATGTGGTCCACTCATCGATGCAGGAGATTGCGGAGCGAACCGGAGGCAGGGCCTTCTACAATCGCAATGAGATTGGTGACGCGATCATTGAAAGCATGGATGATGGGACCACGTATTACACGCTGGCTTATTCCCCAGGTAATCACCAATGGAACGGTAAATTCCGCCGCATCAGCGTAAAGAGCAAGCGCCCCGGCGTGAAACTGCGCTATCGTCTGGGATATTTCGCCATCCCTCCCGAAGCGAATCGCAGCCCGCAGGAACAGGCTGCAGCCTTTGTGCAGGCCATGGACATCAGTTCGCCTGTCTCAACGGGCCATTCTCTTCCAGGCTCGAGTTATTCCGCCCTCCGCAAAAACAAGGAACCAGGTCATAGTGAATTATTTAATTCCTGCAGCGGGACTTTCCTTTGAAGAAGGCGCAGACAAACTACAACATGCCAGCGTGAATTGCTCGGTGGCGGTGTTTTCCAGCAACGGCGAACTGCTGAATAAAGATGGCACAAATCTGACCGCCGCTTTGCAGTCAGATGTTTATGAGAAAATCGTGCGTGAAGGATTCCCCTGTCAGGAAAAACTTGCGCTGCCCACGGGTGAGTTCACCTTACGTCTGGGTGTCCGCGACAACGCAACAGGCATGATTGGCACCGTTGATACCAAACTCACTGTCGCTTCTGAGATGACGCAGGACAAGCAGTAACGATGCAGGCGGCTATACCGCCGCTGCCAGGTTGCACGCTTGCATGTGAGTGAGGGCCGCTCGATATGTGGTTGCGGTGCTAGCCAAACGCAATTGTTCATCTGATCCGTTCATGGCGTTCTCCGCCATCAGGCAATAAGCGAGGCAAAAAACCGCATAGGCTTTGATAAAGTCCTTGATCCTGGCACAGGCATCGTCTCCGCTTGCGCGACGATATAGATTGAGGAACTCCGTCGTCTGCTGATCATTCATTTGCCACTCGACTATGGCCCCTGCCAGGTCCCATGCAATGTCCGTAGGCCCGGGAAAGAAGTGATCGTCGCCATGGCTGCCGGAATCTGTCTTCAAGAACTTGCCTTCCGTGGTCAACAGCCATTCGTGCGGCTGCATTCTTCCATCGGCAATTACCGGGCGCTCCAGACGAAGCTCTACGGCCAAATCCAACCCAAGTTCCCGCAGATTGTGCTCCGCCATCTGTTGCAGGGCATTGAGATCGGATAGTTCGGTGGCGAAAGTTCGTAAGCGAAAAGCGCAGTACTCAGCCAGTCTTGCGAGAATCGGTGCTGACAAATCGCTCGAAGACGCTGGCCGGCCACTGGTCTTCGAATAAACGACCCATTGATAGGAAACAAATCCGTCGCTTTCCTCGCACGGCCTAGGCCCGAATCCGGCAGCGGCAACCGTTCGTTCACGTTGCAAAACTACATCACCGTAATGGCCCAGACCGGCAAACTTGAAAAACCTGCGCTCGTCACTCTCCCCCGATGACAAATACTTCAACCGCTCAAAGCTGGTCCATACAGCAGGCCATTCAGACTCGCTAGCGAATACTCGGCTCCGCCACTGGCCGCCGCCGATGAACTCAACCGCCTCCGCTGGCCGCCGCGCTTCTCCAGCGATCGGTATACAGCGGAACCGCCGCCAGCGGTACGCTGCATTCTCAGCGCAGAGCATATCCAGATTCGGCGCATGGCTGCTGATCAAAGTGATCTTTTCTGTTGGCGCTCCCGCCCGCTCCAACGCTTCTGCCACAGCCAGAAACGACGAGCCGCTCAATCCCGGTCCTTCATCCACCACGGCGAAGCTTGCGCCGCAGGACACCGCTCTACACACTGCATCCATCTGCTCAGTGGTGAACTCGACTGTGCGATTGTAAGGATGTCCCTGCGGACGAACCGTAATTCTTTCGGCTGCGATTCCACGAGCACGCGCTGCTGCAGCAGCAACCGAGCTCAGCGTTGTGCCGATGCTCCGGATGCCCACGACCAGCAAATGTGCGCAAGCGGGAAGCTGCCGTATGACGTCTGCATAAACTAAAGGATGAAGTGCGTAGTAGGCAAAACCTTCAGGAGTGGAAATGCTGAGTTGCTCAAAAACGGGAAGGGCCCGCGCAGCATTGATCAGGAAATCTAAATCAGGTCTTTGAAATTCAGGGTCAAAAAAAGAAACTTGTTCGCTCGCTAACAGCGCATTAGCGATGCCATCGGTGAGCAGCTCACAAGGGCGGGCTACTTGCGGATCGCTCTCGGCCATGCCGCACTCAAGTTCGCCTGCCAGCAGCAGAGCACTCAACAACGTCCGTTGAGAGTGATGGCCGCATAACTGCTCTAAATGGGCAGTGATTGCCGCCTTCAGTTTTTTCCCGCTCGCTCGCCGCCGGTCTCCGCGGAAAACCAGCAGATTCAAACCGCTCATGGGTGCTCGTTCAGGCTGCTGTCGAACTCAATCAGGCTACTTTCTTGGCCGTTCTGCGTACAGCACGCGGTGACCGCGCCACATCGCCTTCTTTATCCACGAAGTAAAGATACTGGTTGTCCCGTTCAATTGCTTTGGGCACCAGCACCTCGGTTTCACCTTCGCCGGATTTCGACTTGCGGCTCACGTTCCCGCTGCCATCAACAAAGTACAGATACTTCTTATAGTCGCGTTCCAGATGAAGCTCTTTGACCTTTTCTGCCATACCTTGTTTGAGGACAAATAATGCTCTCTGGATGCCACAACCTTAGCGATTAGATTTTCCTTTGTTGCTGGCCCGAGTTCCCTTCCGATGGCGGGACGCCGGTGGTTCTTCGCCGGGCGCCAAAACGCGATGCACCAGCGGCGGATTAAATTTGTAAGTACGTTCGTGCACCGTGCCGTCGTCGTCTTTCACCCGCAGCACAAACGTGCGCAAATTGCCTTCTTTTTCAAACTCCTGCCGTCCCATCGTCACCGGCAGCACGCCTGCCAGTTCCCGCTCTCGATATGCGGTTTCATAGCGATGCTTGCGTACATTCCAGGTAAACACCCTTGCCTGGCTGAAATCGTAGGGGAGGCCCTCTTTTTCAGTAAACAGCACCAGATACTCTGGAACTTTCTTATCTCCATCCTGGATCTCGTCCAGCGGATAGGCCGCCACAATGCGCTGGCCTTCAGAATATTGCGCAATCTCCTCAGGCACTTGCAGGTAAAGCGTTCTGCCCAGCACCCAACCGACACGCATTTGTCCGTCGCGCACCAGCCACCAGTCTTCGCGGACAGCGGGCGGCGCGGCGTTGTCAATTTTTACCTTGTCTTCATCGGGCGCGTCGTCGGCGTCTTTCTGTTTGTCGTCCTTCAATTGCAGCGGTGCAGCATTGCGGTCCACCGGCTGGCGCTGGAGCATATCCACTTTCTGCTTTTCATTCAGCAGGTAGAGATAGGCGGTCTTTCTTCCCGGCAGCACATGCACTTTCACCTGCTCTTCCGTGGTCGCCGTGGCCTGCGCGGGGGTGGCCTTGAAGTGCTCTGCCAGCCGCTGAAACTCGTCGAACGTCTGCTGGTCAGCCAGGTAGCGTTCCTGCACCCAACCTTCTTCACCGCGCGGAGAGCGTACTCGAACAAATCGTTTGCTCTGCATCCGCTCCAGCACCTGCAACCGCTCTCCGTTATGAACAACGCCGGTCTTGTTGTAGAAAGTGGAAACGTGGTCGCGAAGCCCCGCTTCGGTCACAGCCACGTAGGCGTACTCTCCGTGG
>DASXIL010000466.1:0-20404 GCA_036497985.1 Candidatus Angelobacter sp.
CCGGCTTTCATGTCGAAGGAAATGATCACATCATCCTTCATGCTCTGGTGGCCAAAGTGCTCCTTTTGCCAGAGGATGAAATCACAGTGGATTTCATCGACGCCTCGGGTCGTGGCTGGCAGTTCGTCATCGAATTGATACCCAGGGCTCTTAAGCGCTTCTATGGCCAGTGTGCGCAATTTGCCGTCATCGGCGTGGACAACGATGGCAATGTCGATTTGGATCAAGCTGGAATCCCGGAAGACCCTCGACATCCCAGACACAACAATCATCAGGGTGCCGGTGAAGCAAATTGCAGGTATTGCATGATCGCCCACGCCGTCTCTCAAATTCGACCTCAACTAAACTGGATTCAGAAAAAGCCGGGCACGACATGGCCTATTCTCATCGCAGTACCCGTGGAGATGATCGAAACGTGGCTTCTGATCTTACAAAGAGTCCCCGGCATCCAGCGGAAGCATCGAAGTATTCAGAAACAGATGCTGTATGGAAAACCTGTGGCGACCAGGGCTGACGTCGAGCGCGTTGCTCTTCCTCTCGTCCGTTCCATGACTCCGGAGACCATCGATGGGCTTGTGCAAGAATCGGCCAGCTTCCGCAACTTTCATGACCAGATCATTGCTGCCCAAACTGTCATCTGTGGTGATGGCGAGTGTTGGTGATTACCCACATCCCCTTTTCGCTATAATCACTAATTACCCCAATCGTAAGGAGACTCTCTTGCAGCAAGCAGAAATCGGCATTATGGGCGGCAGCGGTCTGTATTCCATGCCCGGACTTACTGACATCCGTGAAGTTACAGTGCAAACCCCGTTCGGCGAACCGTCGGACGCTTACGTGCTCGGCAATCTGGAAGGGCGAAAGGTAGCGTTTCTTGCCCGCCACGGCCGGGGTCACCGCATCCTGCCTTCCGAGATCAACTTCCGCGCAAACATTTACGGCATGAAGGACCTGGGCGTGGAGCGCATCCTGTCGCTGTCAGCCGTGGGATCGCTCAAGGAAGAGCACAAGCCCACCGACTTTGTGATCCCCGACCAGTTCATCGATCGCACCATCCATCGCATCTCCACGTTCTTTGGCCACGGCATTGTGGCGCACGTTTCCTTTGGCGATCCCATCTGCCCGGAGGCTTCCGCTGCCTTCACGCAATCGTGCAAAGATATTGGCGTGGTGGGCAAGCAGGGCGGGACGTACATCTGCATGGAAGGGGCGCAGTTTTCCACGCGCGCTGAATCGAACCTGTACCGCAGCTGGGGCGCCGATGTGATCGGCATGACAAACCTGCAGGAAGCCAAGCTCTGCCGTGAAGCCGAGATTTGCTACTCCACCTGCGCCATGGTTACCGATTACGACTGCTGGCGCGCCGGACACGAAGACGTGACCGTCGAACAGGTATTGAAAGTAGTGCATGCCAACGCGGAGAACGCGGCCAAGGTAGTGAAACATGCCGTCGGCATCATGCCGAAGGAGCGCAAGTGCGCCTGCGGATCAGCCATGAAGTTTGCCATCCAGACCGATAAAGACAAAATTCCCGCGGCCACCCGCCAGAAACTGGCGCTGCTGCTGGATAAATACCTGGGCAAGGGCCCCGACGGCAAGGGCCAAGAGGCAAAGGCGTAGCCAGCCTCTCCAAAAACGTAAGCAGCAGTCTAACGACCGCCGTAGCGCGCCGTGACTATTTGCTGCTCACGGCAATCTCCGCCGCACTTTCTGTTGGCGCTCTGGTCTTTTATTACCATCAGGGCGCCATCCTTCTTTATGGCGACGCCGTCGCGCACATCCACATTGCGCGGCGGGTCTTTGATTCACGCACGCCCGGCCTTTTTCAACTCGGCACTGTCTGGCTGCCTCTGCCGCACTTGCTCGACATACCTTTTATCCTGAACGACCGCTTATGGCAGACAGGCCTTGGCGCGTCGGTCCCGTCGATGATCGCTTACGTTGCGGGTACGCTGGGCGTTTTCAGGCTGGTTAAATGGTTGGCTTCTACTGCTGCCGCGTGGATCGCCGCGCTGATCTACGCTCTGAATCCCAACCTTCTATACATGCAGTCAACCGCGATGGGCGAATCGCTCTATTTGGCTTTGTTCGTCTGGTCGGCAGTTTACTTTGCTGAGTTTGTGCGCCTGACGCGCGATGATCCAGAACCAGCAGGCAAGTCGCTAAAAAAATGCGGCCTCATGGTTTCAGCGGCAATGCTTGTCCGCTATGACGGCTGGTTTCTTGCGGCAGTCATTGCCTCCAGTGCGGTGCTGCTCCTGTGGCGAATGCGGCCTTATCCTCCGCCGCTCCGGCGCGGGCTCCGCAATTTTCTTTTGCTTACCGGTTCTACGTCCGCGCTCTTTCTTCTTTATAACCAAATTGCGTTTGACAACGCGCTGGAGTTCGCCAACGGGCCCTATTCAGCCCGGGCCATCCAGGAGCGCAGCAAGACCGCCAGGATGCCCAGCTATCCCGGAGAGAATTCTCCGCGCGACGCGACGCTGCAATTCCTGAAGGTCTCGCGGCTCAATCTGGCGCAGGGCCGTCCAGAATTTTGGCTCTTGAATGGTGCTTTCATTGCGCTTCTGGCTTCGCTCTATTTCGCGTGCCGCTATTTGAGTTGGGCTGTCCTGTGGACGCCACTTCTCTTTTATGTGCTCTGCATCGCGTGGGGCAGCGTGCCTATCTATCATCCGGAATGGTGGCCGTTCTCGTACTACAACGTCCGTTACGGATTGCAGTTGCTGCCCGCTGTTGCGGTTTTCGCAGCGCTGGGATGCGAATTCCTCACCAAGTTTTTCCGCGCGCGGTATGTTGTTACCGCTGCAGCTTTGGTGATTGCCGCAAGCTATTACTCTGTCTGGAATGCCACGCCAATCTGCCTGCGGGAAGCCCAGGTAAACGGAAAAGACCGCACGGCGCTGGAGCGCCAGCTTGCCGAAATGCTTAAAACTTTTCCGCCTTCTGCAACTTTCATGATGAATTGCGGTGCGCATCCTGGAGCCACGCAAATGGCTGGCATGCCTCTCCGCCGTGTGCTGTGTGAAAGTAGTAACCGTCTATGGAAAGCCGCTCTGAAACAGCCGTCGCGCTCGGCGGACTATATCATCGCTTTCCCCGGCGACGAAGTGGCCCGCGCGGTGCACGATTTTCCCCAGGAGCTTGAAGCCATTGCTACAATTGGCACTCCGTCACAGCCAAAAGCTTTGATCTATCGCTCAACCCGCAGATAATTGTCAATTGTCATAAGATCGGGCACGGTGGCCAAATGAACATACTTGCTCTAGCTTTGCCGCACATCAGCGTGGAAGACCTGCTATCAAAGACGATATTCCGGCTCACGCTAGCTGCTTTGCTGGGGGGGATCATCGGACTGGAGCGCGAGCTCAAGCGCAAGCCTGCCGGACTGCGCACCAATATATTTATCTGCTTCGGCTCGGCCATGTTCACGATTCTTTCTACTGAACTGGCAAAAGACTTCGGCATTGGCGACCACACGCGCATTGCCGCGCAAATCATTCCCGGTATCGGATTCATAGGCGCCGGTTCCATCCTGCATGACAAAGGCGGCGTAAGCGGGCTGACCACGGCGGCAACGATCTTTGTGGTTGCATCCATTGGCATGGCTGCGGGCGGTGGTCTGTATGTGGTGGCGATTTTTGCCACCATGCTGATCTATCTTGCGCTGCACCTGCTGGGCATACTGGAGCGACGGTTGAATTTGAAACCACTTATAATGAATTACACAGTCATTTCCGTGAAAACTGCAGACGACCTGGTTGCTGAGGTAAATTCAATTTTGGAAGATCAGGGGAAAGAGATGCAGGCCATGCACCTCAGCCGGTCTGGAGAAAAAGAAAAACTAGTGTTCCGTGTGGACGGCACCCGCCACGAGCACAAGCTGCTCATGGACCAACTACGTCAATCGTCTGAGATCAGCAATCTTGAAACTGCTCCCGGGCCGGACAGAGACTAGATGAAGGTCCCTTTTACCAAAGCCTCAGCCTGCGGAAATGACTTCCTGATCATGGATGGAGCCGACGCTCCTGCCGATCTGCACGAGTTCAGCAAACGCATTTGCGACCGACACAACGGCGTAGGCGCCGATGGTGTGGAGTGGCTGTTTCCCGCCACGAATGCCGACATTCGCGCGCGACTGATCAATGCCGATGGCGGCGAAGCGGAAATTTCCGGCAACGGGACACGTTGTGTGGCTGCCTATATGGTTAGCCAGGGCCACTCCGGCAAGATTGCCATCAGCACCGGCGCAGGCGTGAAACATTGCGAGTTGGTGTCGCGCGAAGAACATAGCTTTGAATTTGAAATGGAAATGGGCGAGCCGCAAGTGGGAAGTGAGTTTTCAATGACGGTAGGTTTTGCGCCCACGCATGGTACGCCGGTTTCCATGGGTAATCCGCATTACGTGGTTTTTGTGAGCGAGTTCTCTCCGGTATGGCAGAAGGAAGGCGCGGAGATTGGCCGGCACCGGGATTTTAAGCACGGCGTGAACGTGGAGTTCGTCAAGGTAAAAGGTGAGCATGAGATTGAAGTCCGCTTTTATGAGCGCGGCGTGGGTGAGACGCTGTCGTCGGGAACGGGGTCGTGCGCATCCGCTGTGGCCTCTATCGCTGCGGGCTTGGTAAAGTCGCCGGTCAAGGTGCACGCCACAGGCGGCACGCAGGTAGTGCGTTGGACAGATGGCAAAGTTTTTCTGCGTGGTCCGGCACAACTGATCTGCCAGGGAGAATTTCTTGGCTAACGCAAAGATCACCAGACCGGCAAACATCATTCGACCTGCCGCTTTGCGTCGGGGTGACAAGATCGCGCTGATCGCTCCGGCCAGCAGCTTCAACCGCGAAGCCTTTCTGCGTGGCTGTGACCGCCTTCGGCAGATGGGATACGAACCTGTCTACACGCAGAATATTTTTGAGCGCGATATTTACTTTGCGGGGACAGCGGAGCGGCGCGTGCATGAATTCCAGGATTTCTGGCGGCGTGATGACATTGCGGCGCTGATCTGCGTGCGCGGCGGATATGGCAGCAATTACCTGCTGGAGAAGCTTGATTACGGCATGATCGCCGAGCACCCGAAAATCCTGCTGGGATGCAGCGACATCACTTCCCTGCTCACGGCGATGCATGACCGCACCGGATTGATTGGCTTTCACGGGCCTATGGTGGCCAAAGATATCGCCGACGGAACTTTCGATGAAGCGAGCTGGAAAAGCGCGCTGCAAGGCGCATCGAACTGGACAGTTCCGGCTTCAGGAGTTGAAATACTGCGCACCGGCAAAGCGGCTGGCCGTCTCTATGGCGGCTGTCTCTCAATGTTGGTGGCCTCATTGGGAACGCCGTTTGAGATCCAGCCGGCAGACAGCATCCTCTTTATAGAAGATATTGCCGAAAAGCCCTTTCGCATTGACCGCATGCTGATGCAGTTGCGGCTGGCCGGTAAGCTTGAAAAAGTCCGCGGATTTGTCTTCGGCGAGATGCTGGACTGCCGTCCCCCAGATGGCGAGACATACACGTTGCAGCAGGTAATCATGCGTGTGCTTGCGCCTTACAATGTGCCGATTGTTTATGGCCTCAAGTCGGGGCATGTGACCAGCGGGAATATTACGCTGCCCATCGGAGTACAGGCGGAACTGGAAGCAGAAGGAGCAAACGTGAATCTGAGAATTCTTGAAGCTTCTACGGTTACTATCGGCACATAAATTTCCCGCTCACCAGGACGCATAAATCCGTTAATCTTGAAACGTGGAACAACAGCACGTACATATCATTGGAATTTGCGGGACGGCCATGGCGTCGCTCGCGGGACTACTCAAACAGCGCGGCTTTAAGGTCACGGGCTCAGACGCGGCGGCATATCCACCCATGTCGGACTTTCTGGCGTCGATCAACATCCCGATCCTGCAACCGTACGCCGAAACCAACCTGAAGCCGCGCCCGGACATGGTCATTGTGGGCAACGCGATCTCACGCGGCAATCCGGAGCTGGAATACGTTCTGGACGAGCGGATTCTTCTCCGCTCCATGCCAGACATTCTTTTTGACCTTTTTCTGCGCACGCGGCAACCTCTGGTCATCGCGGGCACGCATGGCAAGACCACCACCACCTCAATGCTGGCGTGGATATTTCAGTCGGCGGGCAAAGATCCGTCATTTCTTGTTGGCGGCATTGCAGAAAACTTTGGCAGCAGCTTCGCCCTGAAACAGGGCAAGCACTTCATTATTGAGGGCGACGAGTACGACACCGCGTTTTTCGATAAAGGGCCCAAGTTCCTGCACTATTTTCCTGAGTCTGTCATTCTCACCTCGGTTGAGTTTGACCACGCCGATATTTATGCCGACCTGGACGCGGTGAAACTGGCTTTCAAACGGCTGGTGAACCTCGTCCCGCGCAAGGGCAGGATCATTGCCTATGACGCGAATGAAAACGTGGACGAGTGTGTAGCCAGGGCGCTTTGTCCGGTGGAGAAGTACGGCATGAAGGAAGATTCGTTCTGGCGCGTCACCAATCTCCAGTTTGAGCCCGAGCGGACCACATGGACCGTGCTGCGTGACGGAAAAGAGCCGGTGAATTTTGAATTTGCCCTGGCCGGCGATTACAACGTGCTCAATGCCACCGCTGCCGCAGCCATGGCGGCAAACTATGGGATCGATCCGCCGCAGATTGTTGAGGCGCTCAAGACTTTCAAGAGTGTGAAACGCCGGCTGGAGATCAAGGCGGAGATTGATGGCATTACCATCATTGATGATTTTGCCCATCATCCCACCGCCATCGCGGCTACACTTGGCGCGTTACGGGTGCGCTATCCGGGTTCGCGGCTGTGGGCGATCTTTGAACCGCGATCAAACACGCTGCGCAGGCGGGTGCTGCAAAAAGAGCTGGTGGCGAGCCTGGCGGTGGCGGACCAGATCGTGATTACACCCATCTTCAAGCCGGAAGCAGTGCCGGAGGATGAGCGGCTCACGACCTCCTCGGTAGTCAACGGCATCAAGAGGTTGGGCAAGCCTGCGCGCGAGATAGGTGACGCGGACGCGATTGTCGAGGCAGTAGCGCCGGAGATGCAAAGCGGCGATGTGGTTGCGATCCTTTCCAACGGCGGTTTCGGCGGAATCTATGAAAAGCTGCCGAAACGGCTGGAAGAACTGCGCGGCGTACAACGAGCATGATCAGCCGCTCTGTGGCATTCGCCCGAACATTGCTGGCACTCATTTTCTGGATCATTTTCATCCCTCCGGCTGCGTTGATCGCATTTCCCTGGACCCTGATCACCGGTAAGGTAGAGTTCCTTTATTCCGTGGGTATGTGGCTGGCTTTCGCAGCGCCCAGAGTTGCCGGTGTAAAGGTAAAGTTGGTTGGCCTGGAAAAGATCGATCCGGCAGGCACTTACATCTTTATGTCGAACCATGTTTCCAACCTGGACCCGCCGATCCTTGTGCCGCTGATTCCCGGACGCACGTCGGTGCTGGCAAAAAGGGAGATATGGAAGATTCCCATCATAAACAAAGCACTGGATCTGGCGGAGATCGTGCCGGTAGAGCGCAGCAATCGCGATTCAGCCATCAACAGCATCCGCCGCGCGGGCGAGGTAATGAAACATCACATCAATATGACGATCTTCCCGGAAGGAACGCGTTCACCCGACGGCAAGTTGATGCCTTTCAAGAAAGGGCCATTTCACCTGGCGGCTGAAACAGGCTTCCCTATCGTCCCTATCACGATACTGGGCACGTACGAGATGATGCCGAAGGGGACATCTCTGATAAAAGGTGGGACGGCAACGCTCGTCTTCCACCCGCCGGTTGACCCAAAACAGTTTGCATTACGTGAAGATCTGATGCAGGCAGTCAAGGACGCCATCAATAGCGCGCTGCCGCCGGAAAAGCAGTGAAAAGTTGGCCGACATGGTAAATTTTGCTGAAGCGTATCAATGGATTTAGAGAGACCAGAGTCGGTGAAATAGTTATGCGATAACTATCGGGGCAAGTTGACATTGGCCGTGGCCTTATCCTGTGTGAACCTGATCTCAATAATCCCTTCTTGATTCTTATGCAGCACTGGCCCGGTGGAAGTATGGTTGGCGCCATTGGCATCCGTGAACTGGATCTTGAGCGCGCCATCATCGGTGAGTTTTACCGGGGAAGAAAAAGTTTCGCCGGGGGCGAGTTTGTCCTTGCCAAACGTTGCGCTGGGATAGTCCACAATGATGGTCGAAAGTGGCGCGGCGCTGGTGTTGACCAGCTTGATCGTCACCATGTGGGCGCGGCATCCAGCGAGGAAGGCAACCAGCAACAGCGCGAAACAAACTCTCGCGGTCCTCATTTCTTCTCAATCACGCGCGCGGCCAGCACTGCGCCGTTGCGATTGTCATGCAGCTTGAGCGGAAAGACCAGGATGTTCCAGTTCCAGCGGCTTTTTTTCTTGGGCAGATGAGGCAGGCAGCGAAAGCTGCGGTCCACGTAGGTTTCGCGCGTATCGGCCACGGTACGGATAATGTCTTTCCACTCAGCGCTCAGTTCGGGAAACTCTTCAAAGCGGTTCTTGCCGGAAAACCAGGTACGCTTACGTTCGTAGAGACGGGCGAAGAATTCATTCACGTATTGCCAGACGCCGTCGCGGTCGAGGATTTCCAGAACAATATCGTCACCCATGGCCATAGCAATGCGGGAATAGAAAAAGTCCCGCGCGTCCACGACAACTGGTTTGCCGCGGCGCTTGGCCTCAAAGGAGCGCAAAGCTCCCAAAAGATCGTCGACCGAGCTGTAGCCCTTGAGCAGGTGCATGTCTTCCACCCCGCCGAATTTTCTTTCCAGCGTGGCGGAAAGAATAATGATGGGAACTTCCGGCCTTTTGTCGCGCAGAGACTGCGCCACTTCCGTGCCGAACTTGCCCGCGCCCAGGTGATAGTCGAGTACGGCGATGTCGATTTTGTCCAGGTGCGTCTCTGCTTCTTCCACAGAGGCCGAGCTGATGGCTTCATAACCGTTGCTGCGGAGGATCGCCGAGCGCAGGATCAGGTTGTCATGCCGGTCATCCAGCAGGAGCACCTTGATCGGTTTTTTTTCTGGTTTATCGGCCATCATATCTTTCTTGTGCCGCCCCTCCGGGGCTCAATTTCTTTCCGCCGCCTACCCACCCTTCTCGGCTCGCATGCGCTCGCCTTCAGGGTGGGCTAACTTCTCATCGCGCCTCCGGCGCTGATATTCTTCGTTCAGTTTTTCTCTTCTCTTACAGATCCATCTTGTAGAGATCCATCTTGTGTAAATCTCGCACAATCCGGCGCCTTAATCTTTGGGCGATTTGCCGCGAATGGCCCGCGCCATCTCCGGCAGTTTCATAAACGCAGTCACGCTACGCAGCCATTGCTTGTGATCAAACGCGGGCGTGCCGCTGACCATTGACCCGGCTGGGATATCGCCGTGCGTGCCGCTCTGGGCAGTGATGATCACGCCATCGCCAATCTTGCAGTGTCCGGCAACGCCAACCTGGCCGGCGAGGATCACGTTCTTGCCAATCTCCGTTGATCCCGCCAGGCCCACCTGGGCACATAACATGGAATTTTCTGCGATGATACAGTTATGCGCCACCTGAGAAAGATTGTCGATTTTGGTATTGCGGCCGATGCGCGTTTCACCCAGGCTGGCGCGGTCCACGCAGGAATTCGCCTGAATCTCAACCTGGTCTTCAATCACCACGCGACCGGTTTGCGGAATCTTGTACCAGTTGCCTGAATCGTCCTTGGCAAAGCCAAAACCGTCAGAGCCAATGACGACGCCGTTGTGCAGCAGCACATTGTCGCCGATCTCACAATTTTCGCGAATGGAAACGTGCGAGTGCGCGAAGAAATTCGCGCCGATTTTTACTCCACTGTAGATCACCACCTGCGGCATGAGCGTACTGTTTTCGCCAATTTCAACATCGGCGCCAATGACGACGCAGGCTCCGATAGATGCATTCGCGCCAATGCGCGCTGTAGGATCGATGACTGCCGTGGAGTGAATGCCGCGCCTTTCTTTGGGCAGTGCATGGAGAAGTTCTACGGCGCGAGCATAGGCAAACTGCGGATTCCGCGTGCGTAGAGCCGGCTTTTCCAAGGGAGGAAATTTTTCGTCAACGATAAGAGCAGACGCTTTGCTGGCCATGGCCAGCGGCACAAACTTGGAGCTAACGGCAAAAGTAATCTGGCCCGGAAGAGCGGACTCGATGGAGCCGACGCTGCTGATTTCAGCATCCGCATCCGGCGGATCAAGCCTGGCGCCCAGCTTGTCCGCGAGTTCTTTGAGCTTCATAACCAATGGGTCCTGAGGAAAACTTGCTTAAAGGCGTGATTGTAACGGGAAGAGTGGAAAGGACGGAGCAAAATCGTAATGCCCCATGGTTAAGATTCCATAAATAGCTTTTCCTGACGAACATCTTCTGCGCTTTTCTTGTGGGCTTCCGGACGCCCAATTACCGCCAAGACGTTCAACTCCAGCAATGCGCTGCGAGGAACAAAGACCCGCTGCGTGTTGCCGCGGGTATCCGGCGGCGTGATGAAAAATCCTTCGGCGCTGATCTGGGTGAGATCATTGGCCATCAGGCCTTCCAGAACGTCATTGTCAGTGAACCTGAGCCGCACCCAGAGTCCATCGGTGCGGGGACGGGTGGTAAAGGTCTTGCGCCCCACGGCAGCGGTGTCACTGAAATCGCGGACAAAATCCACGCTTTTGACTTCACCCAGGTCAATCAACACTACTTTGCCGGAAGGATTCAGCAGTTCCAGCTTGCCTTCAACCACGAAATTAGCGGGTGAAACGTATCCGCTGATGGAATCGCGTCCCATTTTGCGCACGATCACCTTTTTGTGGCTGGAGGCCATAATCCATTGATTCTCGCACTGTTTTCGGGGGCATCAAAGACGTCATCCCGCCTTTCCTCGCGATGGGGTAGCCAAAAGGTAACCTTTGTGATAATGTTTCGAGTTTGTTCGAGTCCCTGCGGTAGCCGTCTAACTCTTGTATACAGTGCAACTTACAAAAAACCGGGGAGAAGCGTTAACCCACCGGCCGTGGCCCGGAAGGGCAAGTGTGTGTTCCTTTAACTGATGGCTGACTTTATTTACCTAATGGAAACCCGGCTCACGCCGGACCAGCAGCGTGCAGTCGCGCTGGTGACCGACGTTGCCCGTGCCCACGAAATGAACATCTACCTGACCGGGGGCGCGGTCCGCGATATTATCAGCGGCTTTATTATCCGCGATCTGGATTTCTCCGTGCAGGGCAACGCGCTTAAGCTGCAAAAGGACTTTGAAAAATCCGGCGCCGTGCTTGAAGCCAGCGACGAAGGCACGCGCACCCTGATGCTGTTGCTGCCGGGAAACGTCCGCGCAGAAGTTACCAGTGCCCGCTCAGAACGCTATGACAAGCCGGGGAAACCGGTTGAGGTGACTCCGGGAACAATCTACGACGACATGCGGCGGCGGGACTTTACCGTCAACGCCATGGCGCTTTCTCTCAACCCGGGTTCGCGCGGCCTGCTTACAGACCCTTTCAATGGCGTGGCCGATATTGAAACCAAAGTTCTGCGGATCCTGCACAATTATGCTTTTTATGAGGAGCCTTCACGACTGATTCGCGCCACGCGGCTGATGACTCGCTTCCATTGGACATTGGAAGAGCGCACGCAGGCACGCTATGACGCTGCCAAAGAAAATAACTATATTGAAAACATTTATGACCGGGCCGTGGGACATGAGATCGAGCAACTGGCGCATGAAGATAATCCCATTGAAGTTTTAAAGGCCTTGGAAAAAGAAGGCTGGCTTAAGGTGCTGGTGCCGCACTTCTCCGTGGCCAAGGTAGATTCAACGGGACTAAATCAGGTTTTCAAGGTCAAGCAGCAGATGCAGGAAGTGGGCGTAAATCCCGACGCCAGCCCCATTGTGATGCACTTCCTCACGCGCAAACTGGCGGATAAAGATATTTCTGCGATGCAAAAGCAGATCGTCAACAAAGGCTTTGTGGAGCGCTGGAAGCATCTGGAAGATGATGCCAAGGATTTTGCCAAGAAGCTGATGGCCAAGGAACTGGCAATGCCATCGCAGACGTGGAAATTCCTGATGACGAACCGCCCGGACGCGCTGCTGTTCAACGCAATCACGCCGCGGGCGTCGGCCGTCGAGCAGAAGATCAAGAATTTCCTGACCAAGTGGCCGCAGGTGCGGCAGAAACTGCCATTCCCTGAGATGGCGGAGATGCGCATTACACCGGAGCATCCGGAGTACAAAAAAATACTGGATGAAGCATTTCTGATGTTGCTGGACAGCAAGCTGCGGTCGCATACGGAGATCGTGAAATTCCTGGAGCCGTATTCTCCGCCGGAACCGCCGCCACCACCGCCGCCAGTGCGTCGCGGACGGGCGAAGAAGGAAGCAGCGCCCGGAGCACCGGGAGATCAAGCGCCCAAGAAGCGTGGACGCAAGCCGAAAAACGCGTTGGCTGGCGCACCTGCGCCGGGACCCACGGCGGCGCCAGAAGCAGCAACGCCTCCACCTGCGGCTGCGAAACAAGCGGCATCGGCAGGCAAACAGAAAGCTGCTCCGCCTGCGCCAGCGAAGAAGGCTGCGCCAGTGAAGGCTGCTCCGGCAAAAGCTCCCGCAAAGCCTGCGGCCAAGAAGCCTGCGCCAAAGAAAGCTGCTCCGAAGAAAAAGGCCGCGACCGCAAAGAAGAAAAGCAAGAAGAAGTAGGCGTTCGTGGAGTCCCCACTCCGCTGCTTTATCATTACAGCCATGCTGAAACAGAATCGATTGGCAATGCTCGCGGGAGCATTGTGTCTGGTCACCGCATTGGCCGCCGCACAAGAGCAGTCTCCAACAGCAATACGCAATGCTGTACGCGAATATCGACAGCAACATGAAGCCGACATCGTGCGCAGCTTTGCGCAACTGCTTGCGCTGCCCAACGTCGCCAGTGATACGGCCAACATCACGCGCAATGCCGACGCCATCATCACGATGCTGGAGCAGCGTGGCTTTCACACGGAGAAACTCACCGTAACCGGCGCTCCTGCTGTCGTCTATGGGGAACTCAACACTCCCGGCGCGAAGCACACGTTACTTTTCTACGCACATTATGATGGCCAGCCGGTTGATAAAGCGCAGTGGGCAAGCGATCCATGGGTTCCTGTGCTGCGCGATGATCCTGTGGATGGCAAGGCAATCCCGCTTGAAACTCTAAAAGGGCCGCTGAATCCGGAGTGGCGCATCTATGCGCGCTCGGCCAGCGACGACAAAGCGCCGATTCAGGCCGTGCTTACGGCAATCGACGCGCTACGCGCGGCAAAGATTCCTATCGGCGTGAATGTAAAAGTGTTTTTTGAAGGCGAGGAAGAAGCAGGATCGCCGCATCTTGCGCAGGTGTTTCAGCAATATGGTGATTTGCTGAAAGGCGACATATGGGTCTTGAGCGATGGGCCGGTCAACCAGACGCGGCGCATGCAGCTTTATTTTGGCGCGCGCGGCGTGACTGACCTGGAACTCACGGTATACGGTCCGGGCCGCGTTCTACATGACGGCCATTACGGCAACTGGGCGCCGAATCCGGCGGCGGTGCTGGTGGATCTTCTGGCGCACATGCGCGATGCGAGCTCGCACATCCTTATTCTGGGATTTTATGACGATGTGCGGGCCTTGACTGTGGCCGAGCAGCATGCCATTGCAGCGAGTCCCGACGTCGACACGCAGTTGAAGCAGGAACTTGGCCTTGCCTGGACGGAGAGCGCAGGAGCTTCCCTTCCTATGGCCATCACGCAGCCCGCACTGAATATTCGAGGCATTGAGGCGGGGCACGTCGAGGAGAAGGCGCAGAACGCAATCTCCACCACTGCGAAGGCTTCCATCGATTTCCGGCTGGTGCCGAACCAAACTCCCGAACGGGTACATCAACTGGTGGAGCAGTTCATTACGCAGCAAGGCTTTTATATCGTGCGGCAAACGCCGGACATCGAGACCCGCCGGCAACATGCCAGGGTAATCAAGGTGAGTTGGGGAGCCGGATACAAAGCGGCGCGCGTGGCCATGGACGATCCGGCAGTGCAGCCGGTGGTGCGCGCAATGGAACAGGCGTTAGTCGAGCAAACCAGGGGCGAGCAAACCAATGGTTCGCCGGTGATCAAAATGCCGCTGCTCGGCGGTAGTGTTCCCATGTATTTGTTCACTGACATGCTAAAGACGCCGGTTGTCGGGTTGCCGATTGCCAACCACGACAACAACCAGCATGGCGCCAACGAAAACCTTCGCCTGCAAAACCTCTGGGACGGAATTGAAGTATTCGCCGGAATACTGGCTGGAGCAGAGCGGAACTGGAAGTAAGCGGATATGGACAGGTTTCCGTTGCCCTGTTTGGGAAGAAAAGCATCTAACTGTGCATGCCTCAGAATGGACATCGACTAGGGTTTTTAATCATTGAATCAGAGAGAACAGACGGGCTTTCCACGCGCAAACTGCTATTGGAATCGGCCAAGCACAACGTGGTAACGGCGTACTCCGGCAAGGAAGGCGTGGAGATGTACAAGCGTTTTCCCAATGTCGATGCAGTCTGCATTGAAGCGGAGCTGCCGGACCTGAAAAGCGCGAATGTCGCGGAGAACATACGAAAGATGAATCCGAAGGTGCAAATTGTTGGGCTGAGCCCGCGGCTGGCGGCGCTTTGTAAGTGGGCAGATAAGACGATTGACTCCCACGACCCTAACGCGCTGCTGGAAGTGCTGGTAGAAATGGGCGGCCGCACCGACATTTAAACTCCACTTTGTTGTTTTATCTCGACCCGCCATTCATACGCACCAATTGATTGCGCTTGGGCAGCCTTGCGGGCCACGAAAGGCCTCTTACTTTCGTTACCTTTCGCCTTGCCGCCAGCAGGACCACAATATTCCGATGGCAAGCGCAACTACATACGAATTGCAGTCCAGCACGATTGACGCGATAGCTCCGGGGCGTGTCCGTTTTATTGAGCACCAGGGCAAACGAATCCTGTTTATCAATTACTCGCACTGTGATGTGGCGATGCTGAAAGCGGTGGCGGAAGAAGGCCATCGCGTGATCGCGCAGGAGCCGCCGAACACTGTGCTCACCCTGAATGACGTGACTGGCACGAGCTTTGACAAGGAATCGGTGGCGGTACTGCAGGCCAAGGTAGCGGCCAACGCGCCCTATGTCCGCAAGGCCGCGGTGATCGGCATTAGCGGGTTGCAACGGCTGATTTATGCAGGTGTGCAGACCTTTTCCAAGCGGCGCCTGCCAACGTTTGAAACCCGCAACGAAGCCCTTGCGTGGCTGGCGCAGGAGTAACGTTTCACCGAAATCTTCACTACTAGGTATGCAAAACAGTTGTCGGCAGGTGAGTTCTCCTGCTAAAGTTTGAGCGCAACCACCCCCTTAAAAAGCTGTTCTTCCAGGAGCATAACAATGTCACGAATGGTCCGATTGATCGGCTCATTATTTCTTTTAGCTGTTACCTGCGCTGCCCAGACTTCGGGCAAAAAGCGCGTCGCCGTACTCGACTTTGACTATGGCACAGTCCAGTCTTATGTGTCCTCTATTTACGGCAGCAACCAGGACGTAGGCAAAGGCATTACGGACATGCTGGTGGAAAAGCTGGTAAAAGACGGCAAGTATTCCGTGATCGAGCGCAAGGCCCTGGACAAGATTTTGGCGGAGCAAAACTTCTCCAATAGCGATCGCGCCAACCCGGCGACAGCCGCCAAGATCGGACAGATCCTGGGCGTTGACGCAATCATTATGGGGTCGATCACCAAATTTGGCCGTGACGACAAGAGCAAGGCGATCGGCGGAGCAGGGCTGTCGTCACACGGGTTTGGCATTGGCGGGATTAAACGTAATGAAGCTAAGGCTGTCTGCGCCATCAGCGCGCGCCTGGTGGATACCAATACTGGAGAAATTCTGGCCGCGGTAACTGGTGAAGGCGAGAGCAAGCGCTCCGGCACGTCTCTGCTCGGTGCGGGTGGCGGTGGTGGCGGGGCCGGTGGCGGCGCTTTTGATACGCATGCTTCCAACTTCGGCCAGACGCTGCTGGGTGAAGCGGTAACGCAGGCCGTAGGTCAGGTTGGCAGCGAGTTGGGCACATCCGCCGCGAATGTACCCACACGCAAAGTTGAGGTCAGAGGCGTGGTGGCTGACGTGAGCGGCAATACGTTAATCGTTAACATTGGCAGCAAGACCGGATTGAAAGTGGGCGACGTACTGGAAATCAGCCATGCCGGCCGCCAGATCAAAGATCCCGCAACAGGAAAAGTCTTGAAGACCATTACTACTAAGATTGGTGAAGGCACCGTGACTGAAATCGATGCGGATTCCGCAACGCTCAACTTCAGCGGCAGCGGAGCCAAGGTGGGGGATGTAGCAAAGACGCCGTAAGAAAGCATTGCAAGAACCTTCGGCCTGTTCATGACTGTGGACAGGCCCAGTTTCCGCCTAGGTAACCTTGCTCTGTTGGCTGTAGAACCGACTTTTATTTCAAGAGAAGTTAGTTCCCGATATGCGGAAAAATCCAACCCATATAGAACCAGCCAGATCGGTGGGAATGGCTTCTCCAGAGATCCACACTGTAGCGCGCCTGAGATTAACCATGCTCGGGGTAGGACATGGAGACGCGTTTTTGGTTCAGGCGCTGTCAGACGGTTCAGAAACCCCCGCATTCACTTGTTTGATCGATGGAGGGGAATCGCCCGAACGTCTTCAGGAAGCACTTCATAGAAATTTGGTGGGGGACATCGATTTACTGGTCGTATCGCATTTTGATCACGATCATATTGGCGGACTTACAACCATCGCTGACGATCGCAAGGTGCGGACATATTGGGGCCCATGTCTTCCTGCTTTCGCGCGCCATGAGTGGCTTTTTGGAAAAGATATCTGGCGCGGCATTGAGAAAGGCAGGGTCTTGGAGCAGTCTCTGGCTGCTCAGGGCACAACCATTGTTTACCCCCTAGAAGGTTTTGCTTCTAAGCCATTGACAGGTTTCGCGTTGCATCTGCTTTCTCCGCCTGCCAGGCTCATTCGTACGCTGCTGACCAGTGATGACGTTGAATGGCTATTCACCCAGATCCCAACCCCTCTCGGCTGGCTCGCTGAACCGCCTGCGCGTGAAGTCGAACAGCCGCTGAACTTTCTTCGTCTAGACGAGCGGCTGCTCTCTTTGGCTCTTACACCCGCCGAGCTTGATTGGATCAAGTCTAGCCCGAGTAAACCTGATGAAAAGGCTCTCCATCGCGAGTTGAGCGGCGAGGTAGAACCGGAGTTTTTCGGCGATTCCGTTCTCAATAATACAAGCTTGGTAATGTGGATTGAATTAACCACTCCCATTCGGCCATATACCGCTTTGTTTACAGGTGACCAGGAAAACTGGTCTTATCTATTGATGCGGCACCCGTTGGGATTGCAGACGGACATCCTGAAGGCTCCGCACCACGGTGGGCAATTGCGGACTGAAGGATATTTTTCTAATGAAGAAATATTCGGTACTATCCGGCCCCGGCTTCTATTGGTAAGCGCCAACGGTCGGCATGGCTTGCCACACAATGACTTGAGAAGCACGGCGGCACGGTGGGGGGCCACGATCTGCTGCACATCAAAGCGCCAACTCGAAGTCGTTTTTGGCGCTGAAGAGGCCCCTCCTTCCTGTCATAAGGCCTACGATTGCGATGGCTCGGAAGATGTGCGCGTAGAAATAGATGGCAAAGGCATTCGGACGCTTTCACCGGCTTGCCATAGTGGATACGCAACTCACGTAGGGCCCATCATCCAGATTCGCCAGCACCATATCGAGAACAGTCCGGTCGCGGGACGCCTCTATGAACACGAATTACTCCGCCATATTGACTGGTTGAAAAAGAAACTCCGTCAGCTTCATGAGGAACGGGTACATTCAATGGCGGAAGGCGCGTCGAGCACGCCGGTGCGTGGCGATCAAATAGCTGCCATGGCCCGTGCGGAGGGGCGCCACGTGCTCGCCATCAATCTGTCCACAGTCCTAAAGCAAGGCCGGGAGCGCCGAAGCTTTTGGATCGAGACAGACCGTTATTCCGATTCGGATTTTAAGGCTTATTGTTTGCCCGACCAAAGCGAAGTGAGCGAGTTGATAAGCCGTTTGCGAAAAAAAATTTTGCTGCTATTCGCTATTGAGAAAGAAAAACCCTTCCAGGATCGCCAGAGCTTGATGGGTGAGTTAGATACAAATTCTGTGGCCGCATTTTGTGATCTTGCATTGCATTTTCCCGCAGCGATGTTTAAAGAGGCATTCTGGCCCGAGGTAATGCAGGATCTTCTCAATAATTGGCATTGTTACCGCCATCCCTCCGGAGCTGTAGGCTTCTCCCAGGCCAGTCCACGGCGACTTTATAGAAAGCTATTTTCAACAATGTTACTTCCTTGTGAGAGAGAGAGATGGAATGGAAAGGATTTCACCTGGCAGGTGATTGACACAAAAAACCAGCTTAGCGTGCCGCTGCTTGTGCCCATCGAAAAGGAGGGTCGCACGTATTCCAGTCGCTCGGAAGCCTGGACGCACTATTGGCTTAAAATTGATTACGCGGATGACTTCACAAATATCACCCATGACAATAAACCCACCGCGCCGAAAGCCCTTGCTTCCGCTTTGACCAAGATTTGGTAGGAAATTGCATCGCCTAAAGCTTTAGTATTGCTCACTTTCCCTTTTCGGGCTTTTCCCCCGCCGCTTTCGCGGCCTGCTGGGCCAGTGCGTGGTCCACTACGCGTTGCATGTCAAGCAGAGGAGCGGGCTTGCCGGTCCAGATCTCAAACTGGCGTGCGCCCTGCTGGACAAACATTTCCGAGCCGGGAATCACGTGCATGCCCCGAGCACGGGCCATCCTGATCATTTTTGTTTCCGCAGGGTTATAGACCATTTCAAAAAAATACTTTGCCTTCATCTCCGGCTCGGTGAGCGGCAGCGGATCTTTGTTGCCTTCCATTCCGGCAGGCGTGGCATTGATGATCACATCAAATTCCAGCTTCTTCAGCATCGTCCGATTGATCACCTTGGCTTTGGCCTGCTTAGCCAGCTTTTGTGCCGCGGCGGAATTACGGCTCAGGATGGAAATTTCAGCACCACGCTCTTTCAATCCAAAGACGGCTGCGCGCGCCGCGCCTCCAGCGCCCAGCACCAGGATTCTTGCTCCCTGCAGGCGGATGCGCATCTCCAGCGGACGCACTACGCCGTTCACGTCAGTATTGAAGCCGTAGAGCTTGCCATCCTGGCTGCGCACCAGCGTATTGCAGGCGCCGACTTTGGCTGTCCATGGATCGCTTTTATCAAGCTGTTTCAGCATCGGCTCTTTGTACGGCATGGTGATGCTGAGGCCGGCGATAGGAATATCCTGCAGGCAAGCCCTGAGATCTTCGATGGTCTTGGCATGCAGCGCCAAATAAACGGCATTCACGTTCTCACGCCGGAAAGTGGTGTTCAACATCGCTGGAGAAAGGGACTGGGCCACAGGATCGCCGGCTACGCCGTAAACGCGCGTCGCGGCGTCAACCTGGTCAATGCGATATACATCGCGCAGCGCCCGGGCGGTAAGTTGTCCCGGCGCGGTTTCTTCTCCGGGATTGGCGGCGGCAAAAGTGAACTGGCTGCCAGCCCGTACGCAAAGCACGCGACTGATGACGCCCTGCTCCCCCATACATAGCCCGATCAATGAATGCGCGTGGCTGTACTTTTCCAGGAACTTCATCATGACCACGTTGTCATAGAGAGAATTTGCGGTGGTAACGATCTTGATGAAGTCAGAGGGATGCTGCTGCATTTTGGCAAAAATTTCTTCCAACTTTTTTGTGCCGCGAAAATCATGATATGAGAGGATCAAATGGGAAGATCGGCGCAAACGATTGAAATCATTTGGCTTAAGCTGTGCGGCCGTTTCCAGCTCAATGTCGACCAGATGGCATCCCAGGCTGGCCGCTTTTACCAGAATGTCAATCTGTGAAGCGATGGATCCCTTGAATTTGCCTCCGTTGGCGGTGCGGCGGCACGTGGCCACAATCAACGCTTCGGGATGAAATTCCACAAACGTCTTGAGCTTTGGCAGCCCAAGGGCGGGGTTGGAAAGGTAGTCTAACCTAAACTCAATAAAGGGGTTATCCCGAACAGCTAGATCGGCTTTTTGTACTATTTCCGCCGGATCGGAAGCAGCAATGGCCACGCACACCCGGGGTAGCCGGGCGGGCAGGAACCTTGGTGCGTAATTGGATGATGTTCCATTCATTAGATTTACAAAGGGCTGGCCATCATACGTGAGCAAAAATGATAGATTCAAGCACCGAATGCAAGAAGTGAATAGAACTTCTGTAATTAAGCGTATCTGCTTAGTAAATAAGAGTTTAGTTGAAGTTGAATGAAA
>DASXIL010000467.1:0-4308 GCA_036497985.1 Candidatus Angelobacter sp.
GCGTTCAAATTCAATTTTCACTTTGCGCGCCAGCCCAAAAGCCGTAAAGGGGTTCGCATCTTCCGCTTTTCTGCCCATAGCGCGTCCCAGCCACAAATGATAGGAACTGTTTTGCGGATCAAGCGCCAGCGCCTTCTCCGCCATGTGCATGGAGTTGTCCCAGAGCTCAAGCTGAAAGTAAACGCGGCACAGCAGGTTGTACGATCGCGCATCGTTGGGCGCGCGCGCAATCGCCAGATTCAACGCATGGATTGCCTGGTCGGCTTTGCCTGCCTTGAGCAGCGCGGCCGGGTCGGCATCCGCGCCGGCCATCGGGCCAGCCACCAATAAGAAGAGAGCCGCTAACCGGAACAGGGACCTCAACGCTCAACCACCTTGATATCCATGCCATTGCGCAACGGCTGCGCATTGATGGCGCCCAGCGCGATCACCGCGCCTTCCGGAATCCCTTTCAGCACTTCCACCCGCGTCAGGCTGGAAAGGCCAGTCTGCACTTCCTGCGCCAGAATTTTTTCGTCTTCGATTTTGTAAACGTAGCGCTTGCCATCCACGTCATGCACCGCCTCGCGCGATACCGTGAGCGCATTGTCATGCCGCGCGGAAATAATGCTCACGTTCACGTTCACGTTGGGCAGCAGCTTGCGGTCGGAATTGTCGATCTCAGAAGTAATTTCGCCCACGGTGCGCGTTCCCACCATGGTCACGGAAGTTGGGACCCTTGTGAGCGAGCCGTCCCAGGTGCGTCCAGGGATTGCGTCCCATTTAATTTCCACTTTCTGGCCTTTCGCCAGCCGTCCGATTTCCGGCTCGTCCACAAAGGCGCGCACTCTCACTTTTTCCAGGTTCGCCACCTGCACCAGCAGGTCGCCGCCATTCACATATCCTCCGGGCTTTACCGGGAGCTGATACACCGTTCCCGCGAATGGAGCGGTTACATTGGAGTGACGCAGCAGCTCTTGCGCGGCAGCATACGCCGCGCGCGCCTCCGCTGCTGAAGCTTCTACCCTGGCTACCTCGGGTGAAGAGTAGCGGCCATTCACCTTGGCTTGCAGCAACTGCACGTCGGCATCGGCTTTCTTCAGCCGGCCCTGCGCGGCTTCCACTTCTGCCGGCGACGCTCCGCCACTCTGTTGTAATTTCTGGATCGCGTTCAGGTTGCGTTGCGCTTCGGCCTGTTCGGCCTGCGCTTTGGTCAGGTCGGCGCGGCTTGTCAGCAGCTCTTCCTGAGTTCCGCCGGCTTTAATGCCGCTCAGCGCCGCCTCTGCCGATCGCAACTGGGCCAGCGCATGCGCTGCCTGTGAGCGCGCTTCAGCGTCGTCCAGCTTCACCAGAAGCTGGCCTACCTTTACGCGATCGCCTTCCGCCACCAGGACCTTATTTACCGTAGCGGGCGCCGGAGCATGCGCCTCAAAACTGCTAATCGGCTCGATCTTGCCATTGGTGGAGATAACGCTGGCAATCTCCTGGCGAACAACTTTTTCCGCCCGCACCGGCGTGTTTACGCGACGGCGATTGATGCCGGTGAATATCAGCACCGCCAATATCACCAGGACCACCACCACCGTCACGTGCCTGCGACCGTTATTTTGATTTTGTCTCGCCATGCTCTAAAAAATTCAGTCCAACCGGCCAAACTTTCAAGTATATCCAAGCCGGAAGTTCCGTGGCGGACTCTCATCGTCCGCGTCTTGGCTTGTTGAATGATTCCAGGCTTTCTTTGCCGGTCGTTCTATTTTAGATGATCGTTTCGCTCTCGCGGTTACAGCCTGAAAAAGCGGTTGTTACAATAGGTTCCTGATGTCACATCGTACAGGCTATACCGACGATCACGCAAAATCAGGGCTCGACCATGACTTCCCTGAAATCGATACCTGGCCCAACCAGTTTCCCGCCTATGAGATTCTCGTCGATGTGCCGGAGTTCACCTCCGTCTGCCCCAAGACCGGCCTGCCCGACTTCGGCGTGCTGGAAGTCCGCTACAT
Organism: Candidatus Angelobacter sp.; assembly: GCA_036497985.1. Classification (GTDB taxonomy): domain Bacteria; phylum Acidobacteriota; class Terriglobia; order Terriglobales; family Acidobacteriaceae; genus Angelobacter. Next base: position 1,983 of record DASXIL010000467.1, read on the forward strand.
GCCTGCCAAACTCTGTTTGGAACTGAAGTCGCTCAAGGAGTATCTGCTGCACTATCGCAATCTGGGCATCTTTCAGGAAAACATCGTGAACCAGGTGCTGGAAGATGTTGTGCGCGCCTGCAAGCCAAAGTGGGCGGTAGTGAAGGGCGTATTCCGTCCTCGTGGAGGAATTGGAACCACGGTGGAAGCAAGATGGCCCAGAGCGAAGACCAAAATCTAGAATTGCTTTAGCCCGAAGCAGCGGCTCCGGCGGCCATTTTCTTGGCCGCTTCCGCACCCTGTGGCGCAGCGATTTCTGCTGAACTCTTGTTTTCTGGAAACTTGAAGCCCACGTAAGTTCCGGCGCTCATGCCGAGCAATCCAAGCAGCGTAGGATTGAAATCCGGGATGCTCAACTTGGTGAAGATCCTGACGACGAACACGAAAGCCAACACCACGGTCCAGGCGATGATCTGGATACGGTGGAGTTCTATGTTGTCGCTGCCGCAAATGTCCTTCCAAAAACCCTGACTCGAGCCTTTGGCCGTTTTGTTGTGGTCCACCAACACCGCGGCAAGGTACGTGGTAGAACTGATTCCCAGTAGCCCGAGGATGGAGGTGGGAATGTCCACGGCCGGGTCCCAGGTCATGATGAATAAAAAGAAATATGCGTTCAGCAGCAGCCATGTCCACACGGCCATCTGCGTGCGTGCCAGGCTGAACGGCCCTCCGCCATAGTCTCTGAGCAGTGAGGTCTTTCGTCCCAGCACCAACACCCCCGCCAGCGTGACGCACAGGAAGGCAATGCAAGCGTACTCCCATCCAATCGGCAGCAGGACCATCTCGAACTCAGCGCTGGTCTGCGCCGAGGTTCCTCCCTCAAGGCCAACGCTGGGCCGCACCTTCCGTGAAACTCCTCTCAGGAAAAGGCCGCGCTGGTTTCTCTCCTGCACAATAAGGTCGTCCCAGGTCTGGTCCGTCTCAGTGGTCCTCTGCAGCTTGAAGAGCAACTCGTTCAGCTCAGGGTGGGCCGGATCATACGCGGCCTCAATCGCTACCGGATACGTCTTGGCCAATTGCCTGCCATTCAAAAATAAAACCAGGTTCGAGGGAGAATTCTTCTGATCGATCCAAGCCTTCAAATTGCGGACTCTGAGTTTGATGTGGTGCCCAAGCGCCACGCTGACATTGGTGGCGCACTCATGTTTTACATCCACCACGCATTCCACCAAAAGCTGCGTTTCAGCTTTCACGGGCGCGGCCGGAGCGGGCTGCGTTCCCACCGGCTCTGGAGCGCTCTGCGCTGGGGCCGCCTGTGGTTCCGTGTGGGCGGGCACAACCAGGATCGCCGCGAAGAATGCCGGCAATAAGATGGACCTGAGAGATTTCCCGTTGAACATGACGTGCCTTCCTGACTGCTGCTTTGGGTTTGGTTGCAGCATCTTAACATTAAAAGCCGGAAAAACAGCCGGTCTACCGCGAGAACAGTGCCTAGATCGTTTTCCTGTGCGGTGGGCACGGCAATCCATCTGTCGCGGTTGGGGTTTCCGGCGGCTATAATCCCACCAGCCCATGCCGCCAAAACTCTATCCACGCCTTTTGCTGGCGGTGCTTACCGGACTGAATATCCTGAATTACATTGACCGCAATGTGCTCTTTGCGGTGCAGTCTGACGTGAAAAAAGAATTTCTGGTGAGCGATGCAAAGATCGGCCTGCTCACAAGCGCTTTCTTCTTCACTTATATGTTTGCCGCGCCGGTTGTGGGCTGGATGGGCGACCGCTTTCCTCGCAAAAACATTGTGGTCTTTGGCATTTGTATCTGGAGCGGCTTCACTTTTCTCACCTGGTTCGTGCATGACTATAATCAGCTTCTTTTTCGTCACGCCATCGTTGGCATTGGTGAAGCCAGTTACGCGACCATCGCTCCCACGCTGATCGCCGATTCATTCCCTACGCTCAAGCGCGGCCGCATGTTGTCGATATTTTTTCTGGGTCTTCCTGTCGGCAGCGCCGCCGGATACTTCGTCGGCGGCTCCTTGGCGCATTACTTTGGCAGTTGGCGCGTGCCATTTATGGCCGCCGGGATTCCCGGCTTTCTACTGGCTGTGTTGCTCTGGATGCTTCCCGAGCCGCCGCGCGGTCAACATGAGAAGACCGTTCCGGGCGACACCAGGGCCATGCTTCGCGGGCTTGTCCGGAATGGCGCTTTTCTTACCTCTACGTTCGGCATGGCTGCGTACACTTTCGCCATGGGCGGCATGCAGGTCTGGATTCCCACTTTCCTCGTCCGCCTGCGCGCGCTGGATTTGAAAACCGCGAACATCGACTTCAGTATTATCGTGATTA
>DASXIL010000468.1:0-5657 GCA_036497985.1 Candidatus Angelobacter sp.
TAATTCTGAAGTCGGCCATGCGACACGTTTCGCCCGGCGGAAGGCTGATTTACTCCACCTGCTCGCTGGAGCTGGAAGAGAATGAGCAGGTGATTGCTTCCTCATTAGCCGGCGCGTCGGATTTCAAAATCATTCCGGTCCAAAATGAGTTACAACGCCTGCGGGTCTCAGGAGAGCTGATCTGGCAGAATATTGATGAACTGATCAGCGGCGATTTTCTGCGTACAATTCCAGGGGTTCATTCTTGCGATGGATTCTTCGCTGCCGTGCTCGAAAGGAATTAACCAACAAAGACACGAAGCATCCCGAGGATGTTTATCGCAGCCACGCCGGTCAGGGAGTTCTCACAAAAAACTAATCTTTGATCGTCTCTCCAATATAACGAAGTAGGGGAGCGACATGGATCAAGTTAAGAGTCGCATCACCGCTTTGTCCTCTAACGATGAGCTTGGTGAAATCCATGTCGTCAGTCAAGCGACCGATGTCGAGGCCAATGGGGGTCTTTGACAAGTCGTGAATCTCCGATGTCGGACAGTGCCAATAGCCATCCTTACCATCTTCAATCGTAACCTTCTCCAACCCTAAGTCTTCGATTAGATGATCTAAAATTACATTTACCGCATTTTTGAGTATCCTCACGTCAATTTCGGAATTTGGCATGCTTATTCATTTCCTCACCTCAAAGTTAATGCTCGCTCCGGCAGCCACACGCTGTCCCGCTGCGGGAGATTGCCGCACAATAATCCCTGGCGTATCCGGCGTATTGCTGTCATCACTGTTGCTCACGACACGCACTTTGCCCATCGTAAAGCCGCCTTTGATCAACGCGATGTTCGCATCTGCCAGAGGTTTTCCCACAAAGTTGGGCATCACGTAGCGTTGGCCGTTATCGGTGGCGGCAACCAGCAAGCTTACTTTTGGTGACGTTACGTCAGCCGCCTCGGGCGGCGGCGACTGCGCCAGAACCGTATCCGGCGTTGCGCCGGGTAGATGGATGGCCGCGACTGTGCCGATTTCCAGCCCGCGACGGCTCACGTTGATTCCTGCTGCGTGCTGGCTTTGCCCAAGCAGGTTCGGTACAGCGGCGTGCTGCGTCCCCAGACTAGCTGCCACGCGGATCTTCCAGCCGCGACGCACGGTTGCACCCGGCGCGGGCGACTGCGAAATGATGCGACCTGTGGGAACTGAAGGACTGTAGAAGCGGCTTTCCACGGAGAGAACCAGGCCGTCAGAGTTAGCGACTCGTTCAGCCTCGGCGGGAGTGAGCCCTGAGAGCCGAGGCACATGGATCTCACGGCCCTGAATAGCAAAGCGCATGGCCAGCAGCGCGGAAGAGAGAAACACCAGCAACAGCACCAGACCAAGAAAAAAGTATTTGATTACTTTGCGCAGCAATCAGTGGGCCTCCGAGTCGCCGCTCTGGCGGGGCGGCGTAATGGCAGCGCGCTTGATCGCCGTAGTTTTCTTTCTGTCGCTGCCCATAGCCGCAAAGGCCTCATCTTTGCGTGCGGGATCGGCCACCACTACGCGCATGAAATCCATCCAGATAGGCAAAGCTGCGTGGCCGCCGGTTTCGCTTTCTCCCAGGTTCTTTTTTTCATCGAAGCCCACCCACACGCCGCAAGTCAGGCTGGGCGTGAAGCCCACAAACCATGCGTCGGTATAGTCATTGGTGGTGCCGGTTTTGCCCGCCACGGGATGGTTCAATTTTTTCGCGCTGCTCGCGGTCCCATGCTTCACCACTTCTTCAAGAAGTGACACCATCGTCCGCGCCGTGCGCTGGCTGATCACGTCTTTGGCATCTGGAAAATCCTGTTCCAGCACGTGGCCTTCGTAATCAGTCACTTTGCGGATATAGCGCGGCTCAATGCGCAGCCCGTCGTTGGGAAAGACGGTATACGCGGACGTTTGTTCGTAAAGCGTAACGTCGGCAGCGCCAAGCGCCACAGGTAGAAACGGCAGGACCGGCGATGTAATCCCGAAGCGGCGGGCGTAGTCGGCCACCGTGGGCATGCCGACGCGCTGGGCCAATTTTACTGCTGGAATATTGCGCGACTCCGCCATAGCATGGCGAAGAGTGATGTTCCCTTCAAATTTGCGATCGAAATTGTGCGGAGAATAGGGAACGCCTGCGCTGTTGAATGTGGTTGGCGCGTCCATGATCAGGTCGTCGGGCTCCGCGCCCTGATCGATGGCTGCTGTGTAGACGAATGGCTTGAAGGAAGACCCTGCCTGGCGTGATGCCTGCGTCGCGCGGTTGAACTTCGATGAGTCGTAATCGCGGCCCCCGACCATGGCTTTGATATCGCCGGTCGAATTTTCAATTGCCAGCAAGGCCCCCTCTGCACCGGAGTCCTGCTCCAGAGAAATTTTCGCTGATCCATCAGAGTTCAGTGCAAGGACCTTGACGTAAACAATATCGCCCACGGCAAAGATATTCTTGGGCAGCTTGTGGCTGGTCCAAGCCAGCTCCGCCGGTCCCAGTGAAGCGTTGTAGCGGCCAAGCTTGATCTTGCAGAATTGCAGCCCGATATCGACCACCAAGGCGTGGACATAATCTCCAACGGCGAGCGGCTTTTGCCAATCCGCGTCCTGATACTTGCTGATGCTTTCGCCATTCTGCACCACATTTTTCAACTGGCTCTTCCATCCGTGACGGCGCTCGTATGCGGCCAGTCCGTCCAGCACTGCCTGCGTGGCGCTCTTCTGCAAGTCAAGATCAAGCGAGGTATAAACCCGCAGGCCGCCTTCATGCACTTCGTCCGCGCCGTATTTCTTTTCCAGAAAGCGGCGCACTTCCTCTACAAAGTTCGGGGCGGGTGAGCGGTCAGGCTGAATGTTCAAGCGCAACGGCGTGGTCTTGGCTCGACCGGCTTCTTCCGCTGTAATCTTGCCGTCTTCAAGCATGTTGTTGATGACCAGGTTGCGGCGCTTAAGAGCTTTATCAGGGAAGTTAATCGGCGAATAAGAAACCGGTCCCTTGGGCAAGCCCGCCAGCAACGCTGCTTCTTCCAGCTTCAGGTCTTTTGCATGCTTATTGAAGTAGTATTCGGCTCCGGCTTCAAATCCATAGACGCCGTGTCCCAGAAAGATCTGGTTGCAATACAGCGTAAAGATCTGCTGCTTGGTGAAGCGCCGCTCAATCTGCAAAGCCAGAAGCGCTTCCTGCACCTTGCGGCTGAAATGGCGTTCAGGAGAAAGAAACAGATTGCGCGAAAGCTGCATGGTGAGCGTGGAAGCGCACTGCGCACGCGAACTTGACGTTATGTCGCGATAGGTGGCGCCAAAGACGCGCCAAAAGTTAATGCCCCAGTGCGTTTCAAATGTCTTGTCTTCGGTAGAGAGGATGGCGTCGCGCAAGACCTTGGGAAAGTCATCATAGGAAGCCAGCACACGGCGCTGCAAAGCAAAAGATCCAATCTGCCGTCCCTGGTCGTCATAGAGTTCTGTGATGGTGCTGGGGCGATAACGTTCCAAATCGCCGATCTGAGGCAAGTCAGTGGAGTAAACGATCAGCAGACCCGCCGTGGTCCCCAGAAAAGCAGCCGTCAACACCAGCACGCTGAACACAACTCTACCCACCAGCGGTTTCCCAGCTACTTTGTCTGGCGTAGGTTCAGCAAGAGAGTCCATGAGGGTGAGATCAAGGCCAGAATAGCATGGTTCCCACGTAGTCACGCATGCCAACAGGACATGCGGGCCTGGAAACGCAACATGTACTTTTGTCGCAATAAAAAGCGCGCCCAGTAAGGCGCGCCTCTTGGGAGATTAGATAGGGCCCTAGGTTTTTTGAGCTTTCGTTTTCAGAACTTCAATCGCGCGGCGGAGCTGTTCGTCTTCCTTAGGTTGCGTCTTTTGCGGTTCGTCGTTTGGATTGCTGTCATCGTCATCGGAGACGGCAACAATGTCATCGTTGGAGGCCACCTGAATGTTCGGTGTGATGCCGGTATCCTGTATGACCTTGCCGTTCGATGTGTAGTACTTGGCGACTGACAGAATCAGCGCCGAGCCATCCGGCACTTCGATCAGTTTCTGCACGGAGCCTTCACCAAAAGTCTTGTCTCCCACAATGTCACCGCGGGTATTATCCAGAATCGCCGCTGCTACCAATTCCGCGGGCCCGGCAGTTCCTCGATTTACCAGCACAGCCAACGGCAAGTCAGTAATCTTCTTTTGTGGATCAGCCGTATAGGTGACTTTTTCAACCTTCTGCCCTTGCAGAGATCCTATGTTGCCTTTGCCCAGGAAGAGATTGGCTACGGCCACGCCTTCTTCTTCTTCGCCTTCAGAGTTGTTGCGGAGATCCAGGATCAGCTTCTTTGCGCCCTTTTTCTGCAGGGACTTGATCTTCTCGGCGATTTCAGCAGCCTTGCCCTTGGTCAGCACTAGCGCCTTGACCACGCCCGTGTTGTCTGCCGCCATCGTCTCGGTTACTGCCGGCAGAGTGATGGCGTCGCGAACCACAGTGATTTTTTGCGGTTCAATCTTGCGCGTGCGGATGATGGTCAACTCCAGGCGCGAGCCGGGCTCGCCCACCAGATGGTTTTTCACTGCGGCCAGAGACAGATCATGCGTGCTCAGGCCTTCCACGGTTTCAATGATGTCACCGGAGTTCAAGCCGGCCTTGTCCGCAGGTCCGCCGGGAATCACCGAGATGATGGCCGCATAGCCAAATCTCTTTGAGACGGTTGCGCCAATACTGGCTTTGCCTTCCGTCTTCTTTTGCTTGAAAACTTTGTATTCAGACGCGGTGAGATAGCTGGAGTCGGCGTCCAGCGATTCCAGCAGGCCATGCAATGCGCCGTTGGTGACCGCGCTCATGTTGGGCTCTTCCACATATTCCGCGCGGACGCGATAAAGAACTTCGCTGTACACGCCAATGTGTTTGAGGGTAACGTCACCGCTGCTGCTGGCGCCGGAGGCATGAACGCCGAGGCTGCCAATCATGACAAAAGCGATGATCAACATGGAGCTGGTCAGGAGGAGAACTTGGATCTTTTTCGACATCAGATCGACCTTTATATTCCTTATTGCGACGAAAGAACGCCTGCAAGGTGAGTTACGACTATTATAGCTACCTTTTTTGGATGCAGCTCAGCTTTCCCACGGAGCAGGAAAATCTTAAGTCACTGCCCTCAAAAGCAGTTCATCCCACTGATTAGAACGGGGCTATCTGCAATTTCTTGCGATTTAATGACGGGAACTGAGGATCCCCAGGATCTCTCTAAGCCCTTGCCGAACCTGCTTTAACTCACCCCGGCCTGGGGTTGTGACGGCGAAAGGCAATGGCGACTGCTTGCGCTTGGTTTCAGCCCGCAGCTGCTGGCGCGCCCCTGCAATGGTAAAGCCCTGATCGTAAAGGAGCTTCTTGATGCGGAGCACGTTCTCCACGTCAATTTTGCGGTACATCCGCTGGCCCGTACCGCTCTTGGAGGGCTTGAGTTGGTTGAACTCGGTTTCCCAGAAGCGGAGCACGTAGCTGGGCAGGCCGCAAAGGCGGCTGACTTCGCCAATGCGAAAGTAGAGCTTGTCCGGAATCACGACTTCGCCGGAAACGGGTTTCCGTGCGGTAGTCTTAGCAAGTTTGTGCATGCGGTCCACGGACGAAGCGGCTAAGCGGATATTAAGTCCGATAACGGTAGGTCGTCAACCGAAAT
>DASXIL010000469.1:0-4510 GCA_036497985.1 Candidatus Angelobacter sp.
TTGGATCCCGAGCGCCCACGGGCCACGAAATTATGGAAACCGGCGGTGCCAGTGGTGATAGTTGTCGCGCTACTGTGTGCGGTGCCCGCTTAATTCACGCCGGAACTGATTGGATTTGCCGATGGCGCACCGAGTGCAAAAGCTCAGATCGGCAGCCAGGACAAAACCCTGATTGCGCCGTCACCGGCCGGCGATACAAGCACTGGTGGACCAAAAATCCACATGGTGCCGGCAAGTTTGAAGACCGATAGTGAAGAGATCGCACCTGGAAAAGCGAAAGCGCTGCTTGCGCCTCGGACCAATGTTGGTCATGCGCATCCGACCAACCGTCGCAAGAGCGCACAAACGCTGGTTATGATGGCCAACAATCAAGCACCGGCGCCGGAGCAGTACGTTACGGTGCGGGAAGAGATGTTTTTTATAGTCACCCAGCGCACCGCTTCCGGCGAGCAGCAAAGCTGGCAGATGCACGTGGTGCAGGTGAGCTTGCAGCCGCAATCCAAGGCGGTACAAAAACCCCGAAAGATTTAGAGAATTTTTCATAGCGCCAGAGGAGGCAAGTTGATCTCTGGCTTTTAAAAACTAAATAACTAGTTGTAAACCATTTTTGTAAAGATCAGTCGGCAATCAAATTTAATACGGAGAAAAGTAACAAATGAAAACTCAAATACAGCAATGGAAGACTCTCCTGAAAGGCAAGACGCTGGCGGCAGTGTTGATGTTAGTCCTCACAGCCAGCTTTGGAGGTTATGAATTTCTTAAACCAGCGCCAGCAAGCGCTGCCAGTGTTGCTTCCGCAGCCGCGGCCCTTGACGACAACAGCGTAAGCGCAATTTCCGCGCTTGACCATGCCATGGAAACTCTTGCGGCCCACGTGACGCCCGCAGTGGTGAACGTGACCGTGACTTCGCGAGCCAAGCAACAGCAGCTCTCAGGCCGCGACCAGGACGAAATCCAACGGTTCTTTGGGCCGTTTGGCTTTGGACAGCAGGGGCCGCAAGGACGCCAGGGACCGCGCGTGGAGCACGGACTCGGCAGCGGAATCATTATTTCGCCCGATGGATATATTGTGACCAACAATCACGTGATTGAAGGCGCCACCGATATCCGCGTTACGCTGAATGACCGCCGCGTTCTGCCGGCAAAGTTGATTGGCGCCGATCCCATGACGGACCTGGCGGTGATCAAAGTGAACGGCAGCGGTTTTCCGAGCCTGCCCTGGGGCGACTCAACGGCGCTCAAGCCCGGACAGACCGTTCTGGCCTTCGGCAACCCGTTCAATTTCCGTTTCACCGTGACGCGCGGCATTGTGAGCGCGCTGAACCGTCCTAACCCTTACAGTGACGATGCGCGCAAGCCCGGCGAATTCATCCAGACCGATGCGGCCATCAATCCTGGCAATTCCGGCGGCCCGCTGGTGAATGCGCATGGCGAAGTGATTGGCATCAATACGTTTCTGATTTCTCCTTCGGGCAGCTTTGCCGGCATGGGCTTTGCGATTCCAACGCAGATTGCGCGGCCCGTGGTCGATACGCTGCTCAAAGACGGCAAGATTGAGCATGCGCGAATCGGCGTAGGCATCAACGATGTGACGCCGGAGAATGCTACTTTCTTCCATATGGATAACGCCAGCGGCGCACTGATCAGCCAGGTCGAGCCTGACTCGCCCGGAGCGAAGGCTGGAATCAAAGTCGGTGACGTGATCACCGAACTCAACGGCAAGAAGATGGACAACTCAGGCCAGCTTCAGGCCGCCATCAGCGCGCAGCGTCCGGGGAACAAGGTAACTCTCCAGATAATGCGCGACGGCAAGAGCCTAAGTCTTCCGGTGACGCTGGAAGGCATCAACAAGAAGTCCGATGAGAGTGCGTCTAACTCCGGCGAATCGCATGGCAAAGCGCGCTGGGGCGTGGGACTGGAAAACCTGAACGCCGATTTGCGTGATCAGCTGCAATTGCCTTCTGACGTCAAAGGCGTGGTTGTGACAAACGTACAGCCCGGAAGCCCGGCAGATAATGCCGGCATCGGCCGCGGTGATGTGATCCTTGAAGTCAACCGCAAGCCGGTGCAGAGCGCGGACGACGTTAAGCGCGAACTGGGCAACGTTCCTGCCGGTAAAGACGCCATGGTGTTGATCTTGTCCAACGGCGGAAGCTCGTTTCGCGTGATGCACGCTACGGAACCCGGCTCTGACCAGAACGGCGATTAATTGCTTAACCTGAGCAAGAAGCGCACCTCAAAAAGGGGTGCGCTTTTGTTTGCGAATACATGCACATGACCGAAAAATCCGGCCCGAGTTCTTCGAGCCGGATGAGTTTGGTCATTACTGGACGTTCAGGGTGGCGCTCGTCGAGTGACTCAGAGTGTCACCAATGCCAGTGATGGTAATGGTCCGAGCGCCTCTGCTTGCATTACGGGCCGGCTGCACTGACAGGGTTGAAGTTCCCGATCCGCCGACGGACGCGGGGTTAAAGCTTGCAATCACGCGCGAGCCCAGTCCGCTAACACTCAGGCTTACCGTGCCTGTGAATCCATTTACCGCGCCGATCGTCACGGTGTAATTCCCCGTATTTCCACGGCTCACGTTGAGGCTGGCGGGTGAAACGGAAATGGTAAAGTCCGGCACGCCGCCCACTGGATTTACTACCAGCCTGACGGTGGTTGAGTGGCTCAAAGTGCCGCTGGTTCCGGTGACGGTCAGCGTGTAAGTGCCGGCCGGAGTTGTAGTGCTGGTGCTGACTGACAAGGTCGAAGATCCAGAGCCAGTCACCGAAGTCGGGTTAAAGCTGGCGCTGGCGCCGGTCGGCAGGCCGCTGACGCTCAGAGCGACAACGCCGGTAAACCCACCGGACGCTGCCACGGTCGTGGTGTATGAAGTGCCTGCACCCGCTGTGACCGTCTGCGATGCCGGTGTTGCCGCGATGGAGAAGTTAGGCGTGGGCGCTCCGGCTGGTGGCAACACGCAATTGTTCGCCGCATTGGAGAACTCCAGCTGGATGGTGTACGTGGTGCCGTTCGCGACGTATGAACCTTGCTGGCCATTACAGATGTCGCCAATTTCGCCGTTGGTCATGTCATACCAGGCCAGCGGGGGCGCGAAGGTGGATGCAATGCCTACGTCCGCGTCTGTAATCGCTTCCGTCAATTCATGGCTGGTCACTGACGTGTAATTGCCGAATACTCCGCCATTGCCGCATCCGCCGGTCGAGCACAGGCCGCTCTGCATGTCCGGCATTACGCCGTAAAGAACATTCTTCCCATTAAGCAGGGTCGATGTTGTGCCGTGATAAGCGCAGAACCCGCCCGCCACGCAGCTTGACGATCCGCCTTGCGTGATGGTCTTTCCCGGCGGGAAGAAGATCATGTAAAGAGTGTTCACGTTGCCCGCGGCGTCAAGGATGGGCGCCGGCAGGTGTCCCGCAGTGATCTGGGCCAGAAGTTCCGACTGGATTTGCGTGTCACTGATCGTCGAGCCGTTGTTGCCGGCTGAGGGAACAATCTGAAACAGTCCGTCAAACGTGCCATTGCCGATCGTCTGGTTGGTGCCGCCTGAAGCTGGCGTGTTGTACTGGGTCAGTAGTGAGACGTACCCGCTGTTGGTGCCGGTAAGGTCGCCATAGAAATTGCCCATGGTGGGGCTGGTGGTGCCTGCAACCTGTGCGTTGTAGGAGCCGCTCCCGTACAGCACCTGCACCACGTGGACGTTCGAAATCACCGGTCCGCCAAAGTAGCTCAGGTGCGCGCCGGCGGGGGCGGCAGGGGCGGCAGGGGCTACAGCGGCGCTGTTGGGATCACGCACCGGCATCGTGTGTACCCGCTGCACCGCCATGATTGGCAGTTGCTGAGGCGCTGCTGCATTTGTGCCGCCGGCAGCGTTAGCGGGTGCTACCTGCGCCAGGGCGGAGAAGGCGCTGAAAAGCACCAGGGTTGCTAGACAAAGAAACATCCACGCGGGGTGACGTGTACGCTGGAACATTCATGATCTCCTAAAACAGGTATTTTCGTGCGAATAAGGCCGGATCTTGCTATGAATACGAATGAATGTAATGAATGTCAGCCCACGAACCAGCGTGTCTGCTGAGTGTACTACGAGTTATGGGGGCAGGAACCAGTCTTTTCTCCTCCTGTACTGTAAGGATGTTGCCGATCACGGTGATTCCGCGCGATCACGGCGATCCTTGGTCTTTCTCCTTTGCGCCCCTCTGCGTCTTTTGCGGTGAAAAGATTTGGTGAGATTTTGTTTTCTCCAATCACCCGATCACCTGATCACCCGATCTCACGCCCCTCCCACCAGTTTGCTCAGTTCCAGCACCTCCAGCGGACATTCCGGCCAATTGTGCTTCCAGCACACAATCATGTCGGCATCGTTCACGGAGTGGCCATGCGCCACAAAATTCCTGCTGTCTTTTTCAAATTCAATCCGTACCGGCTGGCAGTGTTCCTGGTCCACCGTGCGCACCGCCTCGCAATCCGGACACTCCGCCTGTACCCGCGTAATCGCATAGCTCAG
>DASXIL010000470.1:0-4158 GCA_036497985.1 Candidatus Angelobacter sp.
GTTGCCGTTCCTAAGGTAGAGAGAAACCCCCATTGCACCCCTGAGATCGGGTCAAAAACCAACGTCTCTCCGCTGCCAAACGCCAATGCATCTAAAAATACTGCATTTACGTAACCACTCAGCTTACCTCAAATTGGGTGCTGAAGTTAGCCATGAGGCAAACAGGTAACGAATCCAGATTATAAACCCCTTGAGAGACGCGCCCTATTGCCGCGAGAGATTACTGCACCAGATTTGAGTCAATGCCAGTGGTGTATCCGCTGGAAGCAGCCGTCCACAGATATGTGTTAAAAGGCAACAGGCCACTGAACCAGGATTTATCGTGATTTCGGCGGGCGCGCAGTAAATGGCGTGGGCCTTTGGCATTAAGTGGCAGCCAGAGATCAACCTCAATTGCCAACATGAATCTTGATCATGGCAGGGGAGAACGCGGCAGCAGTTCTGATTTGACGACCACACCTTTCAGAATAGATACTGACACGACAAATAATCCCAAGTAACTGGTAGCGGGATTTGTTTTGCTTGGAGAAAAGCAAGAACATGCAAATCTCTGTAATCGGTTCGGGCTACGTGGGTCTGGTTGCAGCAACATGCTTAGCGGAGTTGGGTCACAAGGTAATTTGTGTCGACAGTGATTCAACTAAAATTGCAGCCTTGAATGCCGGCGAACCCCTGATCCATGAAGATTGTTTACAAGAACTATTAAGCCGGCACCGCGGCACTCGCCTTTCATTTTCCACTGACCTCCCGGATGCGGCCCGAAAATCCGTTGTGATTTTCATCGCCGTGGGGACCCCTTCCGCCGAGAATGGCGCAGTTGACCTTTCTTGCGTGGAAGCGGTGGTCCAATCGCTGGCTGGCGCGATGAATGGATATAAGGTCATCGTGGAAAAGAGCACGGTTCCCGTCTACACAAGTGAGCGGGTGCAAAATGCGTTGTCTTCCAAAGGCCACGCGCAAGCAGATTTTGACGTTGTTTCCAATCCTGAATTTCTGCGCGAAGGGACCGCCGTTACCGACTTTCTTTATCCCGACAGGATTGTGGTGGGGGCCAGCAGTGAACGGGCAGCGGGAATCTTGCGTGAAATTTATGCTCCGCTGATTGACGGCTCTTATGCTCAGCTCGCCAGTGCGGTCCCCAAGCCGGAACCTGCACGGCCTGTTCCGATGTACATTGAGACTTCGCCGCGCAGCGCAGAGCTGATCAAGCATGCGTCCAATGCATTTCTGGCATTGAAGATCTCATTCATCAATGCTGTGGCAAGTTTTTGTGAATCTGTGGGCGCTAACATTGAAGAGGTCGCAAAAGGCATTGGCAGTGACAGTCGTATCGGTCCGGAGTTCCTGCGCGCCGGCATAGGCTATGGTGGCTCATGCTTTCCCAAGGACGTAGCAGCATTCCGCGCGGTCACGCACGAATTCGGATTTGAATTTCCTTTACTGGATGAAATCAAGAGAATCAATGACGAGCAGCGCATACGGTTTATCGGCAAGGTCCGGAGCGCATTGCGGACGATCAAAGGGAAAAGACTGGCAGTGCTCGGATTGGCCTTCAAAGATGGAACCGACGATGTACGTGAATCGCCGGCCATCAAAGTTGTTGAGCAGTTGCTGGAAGAAAAGTGCCAAATCACAGCTTTTGATCCTGCCGCAATGGAGCGGGCGCGACAGATTCTTGGCAGCAGAATCAACTATGCATCCGATCCCTATGCTGCCGCCGACGGCGCCGATGCTCTACTGATCCTGACAGAGTGGAAGGAATTTGCCAATCTCGACTTGGCCCGCATCAAGCATCTTCTGCGCTCTCCGATTGTTTTAGACGGACGCAATGTTTTCTCCCAGGCGGAAATGGCGGAGGCAGGTCTTTCTTACCACAGCATCGGTCGTCCGGCGCTGGATGCTTCCCGCAGCTTGCTCAAGAAAGGCCAGAGCGCAAGATAAAATGAGAAGATAAGCGCGAAGACTTTCGAACTTTCAAGTACGGTTGAGAGTAATGGGGCTGCTTTGAACAGCCCCATTTTCGTTGGGACACGCAAGCCTCTATGAAACCGCAATATCCCAGGAAGAAAATGAAAGATCCCGCGGCCAGAACCGCGCCAGATATCCCCGCCGACATTCGAGAAGCTACTTTGTCAGACGATATTTTTGCCGAGCCTGAGATTTCATTTCGAGAATGCCTCATTGAAAATATCAGCTTCAAAGACCGCTCGTTGAAATCAGTCGTCCTTGAAGCCTGCGTCCTGAAGCGCGTGAGCTTTGCCCGGTGTAACTTGCGAGGATTGCGGTTGAAGGACGTGCGCCTGGTGGAATGTGATTTTGCCAACACTGAGGCTATCGGCTTGAAAACTGTGCGCACGGAATTTATAAATTGCCGCCTGACCGGCCTTCGTGCAGTGGAAGCTGAATGCCAGGATCTCTTGATCTCCGGAGGAGACGCTGGTTTTACCCAGTTTCGGTTGGGAACGTTTAAGACGAGCGAGTTCAACGGATGCAACTTCGCAGATGCTGACTTTCACGGCTGCGATCTACGTGGAGCCGTGCTCAAGGGTAATGAATTTAAGAATTGTGGATATGACCGGAGCCAGGCTGGAAGGAGCGGATTTTCGCGGTTCGCGTGTAGAAGGTCTTATGGCGCTTGCCGCTGATCTGAAGGGTGCAATTGTTGATCCCGCTCAAGCCATGATCTTTGCCGAACTGCTGGGTTTGAAGATTCGTTGAAGTGCGCTACCTGACCGACGCGAGTTTACGTCCTCAGAATACTTCTCTGAATAGTTGAGCGATCCTTAATTCCTTCTTTCAGTCGCGCTACCTTAGACGGAACCTTTATATAAGGTACCGAAAACGCAGGCTGCGGCTCTTCCAGCCCTACTCAATTGACCTTTCAGTCAGAAATTTTCAATCTCCAGTGATACGTAGGAGCCCGTTTGGATTTCGGGGCCAATTTAAGGCCAATCCGCTCCTGGCATACCCGACCCATCATAAAATTGTGCTTTGGTTCATAGGAATATATTGGAATGGTACATGTCCTGTCGATTAATTTTCGCCCCAATTGGTGGCTCTTTAACCGGTTCGGTGCAAGAAATAAATAAATCCTCAAACTATTAATATGATTAGACTTAAGAACTATCTGTCCTCTCTCTAAACGCCACGCATTGTTATTAAAAGTTTTAATACACCCCCAATGAAACCTTAATCACTACCCCCCAGAATGTGCATTGCAATGCACTCCGGACAGGACTCGTGTGATCCGGCGGCACTGAGCGATTTAGGAGAAAAACGATGAAACCGTCTTCCGGGACTTTCTGGTTCCTGCGAATTTTCGTTGGTGTAGTTGCACTCGTTTTTGCGGTGGGCTACTACGGCCACGTTCGAGCGCAGAGCGGCACTGGGTCAGTGAGAGTTCCATTACGGCCTCTCGCGCCACTCTCAAGCGTTCCCATTCCCCCGGTATTCGGCATGGAAGGAATCATTGCCGATAAAACAGCGGCCATCGAACTAGGCAAAGCCTTGTTCTGGGACATGCAGGCCGGCAGCGACGACATTCAGGCCTGCGCCAGCTGCCACTTCAACGCGGGAGCAGACAGCCGCGCCAACAACGAAGTAAATCCCGGCCAGGCGGGCGGCGATAACACTTTCCAGTTAGGCGTTCCATTCAACGGATCACTCGGACCAAACTACCATTACAAAGCCGGCTCCGCTGACGCGGGATTCGGCGGCTACCATGACGGAGATTACCCATTCCGCAAGCTGGCCGACGTCAACGACCGCTTCAGCGTGACCTCTGACGTCAATGATGTTTCCGGTTCGCAAGGGCAATTCGGCCTGACCAATGACATAGTTACCGTACAGACCCAAACAACCCACCCTGGTGATATTGATAACAACCCAAACACGAACCAGAACGACGGTCCGAAGACTGCCGATGGCGGCGACGATGAGGGGATGACCTACGGGAACGGCATCCCACACCTTCCCAGCGGAAGGCATACTCCGGGAAACACTTCCGGCAACAACGGAACGACCACGCCCAATATCAACACCAAAGGAAAAGTTTCCACCGGCAGCGTTGTTAATACGAGCAGCGTTGAGACGACGACCGCTTCGATCGATCCTGTCTTCTCTTACCCCAGCGAGGCAGATGCAACGAAGCGAATCAAT
>DASXIL010000471.1:0-6398 GCA_036497985.1 Candidatus Angelobacter sp.
GCGCGGGCAGGAATCCTGTTCCTTGCCGCGGCCATGGTGGGCGCAGCCTACTACTACATCTATTTCAATCCCATGTATCAGGCGAACCAGCAGCTTGACGCCAAGATCAAGGAAAAGAAGGCGGAGAACGAGACGCTGAAGATGTTTGAGCCCAAGCTGGCTGAGGTGAATCGCAACATGGCGATCCTGCAGCAGCAGCTGGAAATCCAGAAGCGGATTGTTCCTGAAGATAAGGACGCGGACCAGTTCATCAAGTTGTTGCATGACACGGCCGCCACTTCAGGCATTGAAATCCGGCGGTACACCGCGATGCCGGTCAGCAACAAGGAGTTCTACAGCGAAGTGCCATTTGCCATCGACATTGACGGGCCGTATTACTCAGTACTGAATTTCTTCCAGCGCGTGGCTGAGCTGGAAAGAATCGTCAACGTGGGCAATATGCAGATGGGAAACACCAAGAGCGGGGCTGCGGCAAAGGTGAAAGGATCTTATACCTATGCTCCGGGTGAAACTGTGCTGGCCAGCTGCACGGCAACAACATTCTTTAGCCACGAACCCGACGAAACAGCGGCCCAGGCGCCGCCCAAGCCGGGTCAACCAGCTCCGTCACCGACGGCAAAGCCGTAACGAGTTTCAGTATGAAGAGTGCACAAAAGGGAATTGAGATGAAGCTGATACAAATTCTCGCGCTTGCAGCAGCCATGGCGACGGTGGCCACGGCGCAGAATTCCGGCGCCAATGGCCAGCCCCAGGCATCACCAACTCCGACTCCGGCAGCCGCCAGCAAAACAGGCACGGCCAAGCCGGCAGCGAAGAAAACGGCCAGCAGCGGCCAAAAGTCTGACGCTAAGACAACGGCTGGGACACCAGCCAAAACGTCGAGCGGCAACGCTGCTCCCAAGGCCGAGCCAGCGCCAAAGAGCGGGGCCGCGTCCGGCGCCGCCAAGCCTACGGTAAAGACGAGCACCGCTCCGGTGAAACCGCTTACGCCTGCCGGAACTCAGGCAAAGGGAACACCTACGCCTGTGGTGGCAGCGAAAGACAGCGCTAAACCAGCCACCAAGAAGACTGACGCGAAGAAGGCCGCGCCGGCAAAAGCTCCGGCTGTGATCGCCGTTAAGCCTGTGCAGCCGCCAGCTAAGAAGACCGGAACAACGCAAGCCAAGACTGCCGCAAAGCCAGTGGTAACAGTTCCGCCCAAGGCGCCGGCCCCGGGAACTGCTAAGAAAACTTCCGAAGCTCCCGCAGCCCAGGCAGCCGAGAAGCCGAAGCCTGCAGTCAGGGCATTTGGAGCGCACGGGCGCAGAGATCCGTTCGTGAGCCCCATCGTTTCCAAGGATGGAATCACCCGGCCAGCGCCGAACTGCACCAGCGGAAAACGGTGTTTGGTAATCCCAGAACTGGTGTTGCAAGGCACGGTGAAAGACACGTCGGGCAAGATGATGGCGGTAGTCGCCAACAGCATTAAGAAGACCTACTTCCTGAGGGAGAACGATCAAGTGTTCCAGGGAAGCGTGGAAAAGATCACCAGCGATTCCATTATCTTTCGCGAGTATGTGAAAGACGCTTTGGGACGCGAAACTGCGCGTGAAGTAGTGAAGAAACTTGTACCACCATCATAAGAGATACATGAAGTTGCGTTGAAACAGGAAAGATCAGCAATCAAGAAATTGCAAAGCAGTACAGGGCCAAAAAGTATCACCAGCTGAGAGTTTGGATTTTCGAACGGCTGGAAAAGTTTGTCAAGACAGGCGTAAAAAAACGCTGCTGCATTACCGGTGGTGAAGTGCCGCCGGGACGGGGAGACAAAGTGATGAGGCTTAAGCAACTGCTAGGAATCGTTCTGTTGGCCAGTGTAAGCGCCATGGCCGCGGACACCGTTTCGCAACCGGGCGACGTTCAGATAAAGAACCAGAACAGCGCTGCTGCACCACGAGCCGGAGCGACAACGCGCATTGGCAAGATTTCTGTCGCCCGCGGAGGCGATGGCTTGAACATCGAGATCAGCGGCAGCGGCCCGATGACGGCCAGGACCATGAAGCTGACGCACCCCGACCGCATCGTCGTGGATATCCCTAATTCGGAGCTTCAGGGACGCGCGCGCGAAATCGCAGTCAATAGCGGCGACGTGAAATCGGTGCGTGTTGGGCGCTATCAGGAAGGAACCACCCGCATAGTGGTGGACATGGCGCAATTGCGCGATTTCCAGATTGTTCCGGAAGGAAGCAAGCTGGTGGTAAGTATGCGCGACAGCTCGACTTCCAGGCCAGCGCTTCCCGCGATGAAAGAAGCTGTAGTTACGGCTGACGCCACGCCGCAGATTTCCGCGCTTGCACCGGCCCCAACGAAAGCATCGGCAAAAACTGAAGAAAAAGTAGTGGAAGCGACGCGCTCGCGGTCCGACATTGCTGCTTCGCACTTTGCCGGTCCAGCGCCAGCGGTGCCGAGCATCAACCAGCCGCCATTCGCCGCGCATGCCAGCCTGGCTGCCGAACCAGCAGTCATCAACGCGGCATTGCAACAGCAACAGCAGCAGCCGGCACAAACGACGCCGGCAGGCACAACGGTTTCCGTTTCAGTCCCATCCACCACAAATTGCACGACTGGCCGCTATACCGGCGAGCCTTTCGGCATGAATTTTAAAGACCTTGACCTGAAGGACTTTTTCCGCCTGATCCACGAGATCAGCGGATTGAATGTTGTGCTTGATCCTTCAGTCAAAGGCTCAGTCACCATCGTTCTTGACGACGTGCCGTGGGACCAGGCTCTGGCCATCGTGCTGGAAAACAATGGACTGGCCTGCACATTGCAAGGCAACGTGCTGAGAATCGCCACGCTGGACACGATGAAGACAGAAGCCGAACAACGTCGCGCGCAGCAGGACGCGCAGGCGCTGGCAGTCCCCAAGCAAACCATTACTCGCTACCTGAGTTACGGCCATGCCAAGGATGCGGCGACCGTGGTGAAAAAATTCCTTTCGGCGCGCGGTGACGTTGTGGCCGACGATCGCAGCAACGCATTGATCATTGAAGACATTCCTTCCGTGCTGCCTAAGGTTGAAGAACTTGTCAGGATGCTCGACCGTAAGACTCCTGAAGTGGAAATTGAAGCGCGCGTGGTTGCGTCCACCAGGACGTTCGCCCGCGATATAGGCACCCAGTTGGGCATCAGCTATGGCTCCGGCAACAGTGCAGTCGGCGGCGCAACGGCCCCAAGCCCGATCGATATCAGCAACCTGGTTCCACGGTTTATCACCGCGCCGGGCGATACTAAATCCATTCCGCTGTTCTCCAACCTTCCCGCTACCGGTCCGAACAGCGGCATTCAATTCACCACCGCAACAAACGGTTTCCGCCTTGACTTTATCCTGACCATGGCGGAAAACCGGGGCTTGGTGAAGATCCTGTCACGCCCGCACATCGTTACGCAGAACAACATTTCCGCGCTGATCAAGCAGGGTTCACGCATTCCCGTGGTAACGCAGGCACAGTTGGGCGGCCCGCCCACGGTCACTTATATTGACGCTTTCCTGCGCATGACCGTGGTACCGCAAATCACGGCTGACAATACGATCTTCCTGAGCGTGGACGTGGAGAACACGACCCCCGACTTTAGCCATGTAACCACTGGCCAGGTGAACCCCACGCTCAATACGCAACAGGCGACCACGCAGGTATTGGTCTCTGACGGCGGTACGGTCGTGATTGGCGGCGTAATTCAAACCCAGAACAGCGTAGCTATTGCACAGGTGCCGTTGCTCGGCAGCATTCCGTGGCTGGGCAATCTTTTCAAACACACCCTGGTCAATACTTCAACCGCGGAGCTGATCTTCTTTATCACTCCAAAAATCATTCAGACCTAGTAATGCGCATTGGATGCCCGGGGCTGAACCCCCGGGTTTTTTTTTGGCCCGAAGCTTTTCAAATTCCTAAACCAATGTTTGGCTGATGAGATTTGGTCTGTGCGGACTGACAAGACTTTCCGTTAGTATCTGAGATGTAAGAGTTCACTTTCGACCTCCAAAAGAAAGCCTGATGAACTACATTTTTCGACAGAAACAGCTTGCAGCTTTGCTGCGCCGTGGCGGATTTGACGCTCTTCTGGTCACGCATCTACCCAATATCCTCTATCTCTGTGGATTCACCGGAACGGCAGGCGTCCTGCTTCTTCAGGTCAGCGATCGCGCGCACAAGGCCACCTTCTACACCGATGGCCGCTATGACCAGCAGGCCCATGCCGAAGTGAAAAGCGCCAAGGTAGTAGTGGGCAAGAAGCCGGCATTTGTTGAAGGCTGCGAAGGTGCGCAGAAAGCCAAAGCGCGGACGCTGGGTTTTGAAGCAGAACACCTTTCCTACAGCGCGTATAAGCAAATGGGGCTCACGGTTCGCGGAAAAACCAGGCTCAAGCCTGCTGCCGGTCTGGTGGAACAGCTGCGGCTGATTAAAGACGCGGACGAAATCAGCCAGATCCGTGCATCGGTGCTGCTGGCTGCCAGCCTGTTCCAGACCGCGCTCTCAGTGATCAAGCCCGGCGTGGCTGAAACGCAAGTAGCGGGCGAACTGGAGTTGCAGGCGAGGCGCGCCGGAGCGGAAAAAATGTCGTTTGACACGATTGTGGCCGCAGGGCCGCGATCGGCATTGCCACACGGCCGCGCATCGACGCAACCCATTCCTCCGCAAGGATTTATTATCCTGGATTACGGTGTTATACTCGCAGGTTACTGTTCCGACATGACTCGTACCGTGCATGCCGGACCGGTTTCGCGGTCGCACCGGCGCATGTATGACGCAGTGCGTGAAGCCCAACTGGCTTCGATTGCCACTGTGGCGCCAGGGGTGGAGACGGGTGAAGTGGACCGTGCCGGACGGGAAGTGCTGAAGAAAGCCGGCTTTGACGCTTTCTTTACACATTCCACGGGGCATGGAGTGGGAATTGAAGTCCATGAGCAGCCCAGGTTGGCCAAGGGCCAGACCCAAAAACTTGCGCCGGGAATGGTCATTACTGTCGAGCCAGGCATCTACATTCCTGAAGAGGGTGGAGTCCGCATCGAAGATATGGTTCTTGTCACTGAAACCGGACATGAAGTCCTGACGCCCACCGCAAAGGACCTGATCACGCTTTAACTTCATAGGGGAAAGGCCGCTCTCGCCGCTGTTGCGAGTGATGAGGGCAGAGAAGAGCCGAATACATTCATGAATCAGAAAGAGCTGAAAGAGCTTATCGATTTCCTGATAGAAAAAGATATCTCGGAGTTTGAGCTTGAGCGCGGGGATGTAAAAGTCCGCATTAAGCGAGGCGGCGAGACGGCTGCCCCGTTGATAACACATGCCGTGCCTATGGCAACCATGCCGATGGCGGCCCCTCCGGCCCAGGCAAGTCACTCTCCGGCGGTCCCAGTTCCTCCGCCCGCAAGCGCTTCGGTTCCGCCGGCGGCAGCCGCGGAAGAAGAGCTGCACACGGTGAAATCTCCCATTGTTGGCACATTCTACGAGGCCCCCGGACCCGGCGCTTTGCCATTTGTGAAGCCCGGCGACCAGGTGGCCGCAGGCCAGGTGCTCTGCATCATTGAGGCCATGAAGCTGATGAATGAGATAGAAGCCGACGCCTCCGGCGAAATTGTGAAGGTGCTGGTTAACAATGGACAGCCGGTTGAATACGGACAGCCGTTGTTTGCGATACGGCCGAGAAAGTAAATGAGCAACACTAAGCGGCGAAGCCGGCTTGCGCGCTGAGCCGCAGGTATCAGGTGCACAACTAGCGGCCATTGCGAAAGCCTGAAGCGGTTTGGAGCGAAGCGACATAAACTAATGTTCAACAAGATCCTGATAGCGAATCGTGGTGAAATTGCCCTGCGCGTGATCTGCGCCTGCAAAGAGCTGGGCGTAAAGACCGTTGCCGTTTATAGTGACGCCGACCGTAACTCGCTGCACGTCCGCTTTGCCGATGAAGCCATTTGCATTGGCCCGCCGCGATCTTCTGAAAGCTATCTCAATATTCCTGCCGTGATCAGCGCGGCTGAAATCACCAACGTTGACGCCATCCATCCGGGCTACGGACTGCTGAGCGAGAACGCCAACTTTGCCGAAGTCTGCGAAAGTTCGCATATTAAGTTCATTGGCCCGCCGCCGGAAGTCATCCGATTGATGGGCGAAAAAGAAAAAGCGCGCCAGGCGATGAAGAAAGCCAAAGTGCCGATCCTTCCCGGCTCCGACGGCGTGATTGCCAGCGCCGAAGAGGCGCGTGAATGGGCGTTGCAGATCGGCTATCCGGTGATCGTAAAGGCTTCTGCCGGCGGAGGCGGACGCGGTATGCGCGTCATCCGGGGTGAGTCCGAGCTTGAAGGCTCGTTCAACTCCGCGCAATCTGAGGCCGCTGCGGCTTTTGGCAACGGCAATCTC
>DASXIL010000472.1:0-2274 GCA_036497985.1 Candidatus Angelobacter sp.
CCAGCCATAATGTGGTTTTTGTAGCCACGGAAATGGCGAGCGTCTATGCCTTTGACGCCGACAATTTCGGTGACGTGAGCCCATTGTGGAAGATCTCGCTGCTGCAACCCGGTGACGTCCCGCAGCCCGGAGGAAATCCGCAACCAGCCCAGGGCCTGACTTCAACCCCGGTGATCGATACCGGCTCAAACACAATGTATCTGGTGACGGCGCAGAAGTCTTCCACCGGCGTTTTCTCTTTTCGACTACATGCGCTCGACATCACTACCGGACAGGAACACGCCGGCAGCCCAGTAACGATCCACGCGTCCGTTCCAGGAACAAATTCAGAGGCCGTGAATGGGACCATCACGCTGAACAACGGTTGTCTCCAGCGGGCAGCGCTGTTGCTATCGCGCGGCACTCTGTACATTGGTTTTTCCGCATGTCCCACGGGCTGGCTACTCTCGTATGACGCAGCTTCGCTCAACCAGATTGCGGTGTTGAACATGAGCCCGAACGTTGATGGCTACGGACAATTCGGCGGGGCCGGCGGCGTCTGGATGGGCGGCGGAGGTCCCGCCGCCGACGATCAGGGAAACGTATACGTCTCAACCGGCAATGGCTTTTATGATGGCGGACCCGAATGGGGCGATTCAATCCTGAAAGTCGATTCGCAGCTTCATGTCAACGACCACTTCACGCCCTTTGACTGGTCATTCCTCCAGTGCCGTGACCTGGATGTTTCGGCCGGCGGCATCATGCTGGTGCCTGGACAATCGCAACTGGTGGGCGGCGGCAAGGCAGGGAAAATGTACCTCATCAACACAACGAACATGGGACAGATGCAGGCGAACGATGCCGGCGCTGCTCAGACCCTTTTCTTCAGCCCCGGCGCAACTTCACAGACCTGCGTAACCAACAAAGGTGAAACTGTGACAGGCGATAAGGGTACAACTAGTTTTTACGGCACGGCGGCTTGGTTCAACGGATCATTATTTGTTGGCAACGATCCTGGTCCAGTCAAACAATTTATTTTGAACTCTGGACATCTCACAGCCGTCGCTGCAACCGCTGAAAGCATTTCGCCCTTCAGCTATGGAACTACTCCCGTTGTCTCGTCGAACGGAACGTCTGCCGGTATTGTGTGGGTGCTCGACCACGGCCATCCCATTCAGGACCCGGTGGCCTCGCCCGCAACCGCCGTTCTGCGCGCTTATGACGCGGCCAACATCACTCACTTGCTCTACTCCAGCGCGCAAAATGCCGCAGACACGCCCGGATTCGGCATTAAGTTCACTGAGCCTATCGTGGCCAACGGCAAAGTGTTCATCGCCACCGCACATGATTCCTTGAGTGCAGCCTCGCCGCAAGGCGAGCTTGATGTCTATGGACTGAAGCACTAGCAAAGCACTACCCCCCCACTCGGCCCGTGGCAACGCGGGCCCGTTTTTTCTGAAGCCTATCTTTTCTGATCTCGAGCAAAACTGAAATGTTTCTGCGCGATGGTTTTGTCAAGATGGCCGGATTCCAAGTACAGGATTGGTCAACTTCGCAATTGATTCGCTCTACGAAGTACGCTACAGTGGGCTATTTCGTCTCAATGGGAAAAAGAAGAACTTTTAACCACAAAGGACACGAAGAGCACCAAGAGTAAACCTCACCGCTGATGACACGGATAAACACTGATTTACACGGATCTGAAAAAGCCTTACGCGGATTGATCAGAGCAATGGTTGGGGGTATCCCCGGGATTGAATTACGTAAGTCTTTTGGAATCCTAGATGGGGCATGGGGGGAGGGGCAGGAGAATCGCCGGAATCGCCGTCATCGCGCGTCATCGCCGGGATCGGAAAAACCAAAATCTTTAACCACAAAGGTCACGAAGGAACACGGAGGAAGTAGCCCGAGATCGGAAAACCAAAACCTACCACGGAGGCACTGAGACACGGAGAACAGGCAAGGTCGGGGAAAGGTGGGAACTCACCCTCATCCCACCCGCTCACGCGCTGCACTATCAAATGCAGGCTTGGCGGCGGCGAGGAAGTACATCAACACCAGGAAGACGGCCACGACGCCGATACCGGTGGCAATAAAAAACGGCATCATTTCAGGGCCAAATGGGGAGTTGGCTTGAGCAGATCGCATCCACGGAAACATCGATTGCTCTACATCCAGCAATCTGGCGATGCGGGCGCTTCTACCCGGAGCCAAATAAAAAACGGCGAAATTCAGGAGACCGAAGAGAAAGTATCCCATGGCAACCAGGCGGCCAGCGGGTTTCATTTGAAGTAG
>DASXIL010000473.1:0-3681 GCA_036497985.1 Candidatus Angelobacter sp.
CTGATCCGACATTGGAACTGCACGATGGTACCGGCGCTTTGATCAGCCGCAATGATAACTGGCAGACTACGATAATCGGCGAGATTATCACCCATGACCAAGTGCAGGAAATCCAAAACAGTGGCCACTCACCGGGTGACCCAAGGGAGTCGGCGATCATTGCAGATCTGCCAGCAGGCAATTACACCGCAATCGTGCGCGGCGTAAACAATACCATAGGAGTTGCACTCGTGGAAGTGTACGATTTGGATTGATCGCCCGCGTCAGTGAGCGATATTCCTGGACTAACCTCGACGAAATCACGAAGCGATCACACGATCGCATGCCAAAGAATGATTGCGCCCGTTCACTCCTCGGCGATTGACAAAACTGATTTTCTGAAAACACACCACTCTCCATATGCAACAAAAGCGACTATTTAAAGCGGATCGGAAGCTGAAGAAGGACGACTTGATTGTTATCACCGGTGGCGGTGGATTTATCGCCGGGAACCTGGCAAAATATTTCCGCAGCAAAGGCTTCACCCGGATTCGCGCTGTGGACAAGAAGCCGCTGTGCGAAAGGTATCTGCGCGTTCCCAGCGTGGAGGGCCTTTGCTTGGATTGTAGCTATGAGGAAAACTGCCCATCGGATTTGCGATGGCGGCGCCGATCAGGTAGATTGGCATAGCTGGTCCATCGAGCCGCTTTCTAAAGTATGTTACTGTCGTGTCGGGTCCTCCGCTTGGGGGTTTAGCAGAACTGCGGCGAGTAAGAGTTCAAGATAACGAATGAACAACGAACCCTTCGTAAGTATTGTAACTCCCGTCTATAACGGCGAGACTTTTCTCGCTGAATGTATCGAGAGTGTTCTCGCGCAAGGTTACAGCAACTGGGAGTACATCATTGTCAACAACTGCAGTACAGATTGCACCCTCGGTATTGCGAACCGCTATGCAAGCCTCGATCCCCGTGTGCGGGTCCTTACTAATCCGACTTTTGTCGATGCCATTCGCAACCATAACATTGCCGTCGCCTCAATTTCTCCGAGCAGCAAGTACTGCAAAGTAGTATCCGCAGATGATTGGATCACACCTGATTGCCTGGCGCGAATGGTTGAGCTGGCCGAAGCTCATCCGAAAGTCGGAATTGTGGGATCGTATCAGCGAAGCAACGATGAGATTAAATGGAAGGGGCTTCCTAAGGACGCAACTGTAATCTCTGGCCGGGAGGCCTGCCGGATGCACTTCTTGAATAGCATTTATGTCTTCGGCAGCCCCACGACCGTGCTTTATCGTTCGGACCTGATCCGTAGAAGGCCATCCTTCTACCCGCATTCCGAGCCACATGCTGACACCAGTGCCTGCTTTGCGTCCTTGGGTGACTGCGATTTTGGGTTTGTTCACGAAGTGCTCTCTCACGAGCGCGTGCATGAGGCACAAATATCCTCTCGTGTCCACAAGCTGGAAGCTAACACGCCTGCCTTGATAGAAATGTTGCATCGGTATGGACCCTTGTATCTCACCGAGGGCGAGTTGGTAAAGCGCCAGGAGGAGGTTCTAGCGTCCTACTATGTGATGCTTGGACGCGCTGCCCTCAAAATGGCCGGACGCGAGTTCTGGCAATTTCACAAACGAAAGCTTGCTGAGTTGGGCTACCCTTTGAATTGTCGGCGGCTCTTGGCGGAAGTGATAACGAAGGCATCCCGCGAACTTCGAAGGCCGATTGCCGCTTTACGAAAGTTTGACTGTGTGCTGGCTCAGAGGACGCGGTAGAGATCAAGTTAGGTCGGCTCGAAACTGACTCGCCATTTCGGGTTTGTTGGGCAACGTCGAATAACCATGCACGCACATAACACTTGTTGCCTTCAAATTAACGTAGCAAAAAGAGAGCAAGGCACGATGAAAGACTTCGATGGAAAGGGAAAGAAAATTTGTTTCTTTGGGCACTTCGGTTCACCTAACTTCGGCAACGAGATCACTCTTCAGGCAATGCTTTACCATGTTCGACGCGTTTTGCCGAAGGCTGAAATTGGCTGTATCTGCACGGGACCTGGTGCTCTGGCAGCAACTCAAAAGATCGAGACTGTTCCAATTAGGCGCACTTTCATTAAGCGCGAAAAGCGCCGCAGCCGATTGGTCAGATTGTTGAGAAGGGTTTTCATTGGCGTGCCGAGTGAGCTTTACCGGTGGTTTGAGGCTTTCAAGACCCTCAATGGATCGGACATGCTTATTATTCCAGGGACAGGATTGCTGACGGACGCCTACGGGTTGTTGTCGTGGGGGCCATACAACCTGTTCAAGTGGTCGGTAATGGCAAGGATGTGCCGATGCAAAGTATTCTTTGTGAGCGTCGGCGCCGGGCCGGTTTATAGCGTTCTGGGGAAGTACTTCGTGAAGTCTGTTCTCTCCTTAGCGGACTTCAGGTCTTATCGGGACAATGCGAGCTTGAATTACCTCAAGGGTATTGGGTTTCCGACAAACAGCGACCGGATTTATCCAGATCTGGTGTTTAGTTTCCCGGAAGCTCTGCTACCCCTTGATAGTGATGAGAGGACCGAAAGATCCACCGTCGGCCTCGGCCTGATGCCGTACGCTGGCAAGTATAGCTCCGCTACAGCTGGGGATGGAATTTATCGGGAATACCTCAAGAACCTAGTTGCTTTCGCGCGATGGTTACTGACGCATGATTATGACATTAGATTGCTTGTCGGCGACCTGGGTGACAGGCCTGCACTGGAACAGTTTAAATCCCTACTGAAAGCATCTTGGGGGGCGTATGATGGGAAGCGCATTATCAATCAACCAGCACTTTCAGTAGAACAATTGCTGCCCCAGATTGCGGCGACTGACATAGTCGTGGCAACCCGGTTTCACAGTATTGTCTTAGCATTGCTTCTCAATAGGCCGGTGATCTCGATTTCATTTCATCACAAATGTGCTTCGCTAATGGAAGAGATGGGATTGTCCGAGTACTGCCACGACATAAATGACATGAATGCTGACAGATTGATCGCGCAATTTCAGGATTTGGAGAAGAAAGCAGCGAGGCTGAAGCCTGCCATCAGGCAGAGAGTTGAACAATCACGTAAGGCTTTGAACGAGCAGTACAGCCTTATCTTCAAAGACATTTGAGCGAGGATTCGTCCGTGCATCATCATGCTCTTGCGCAGCCATCGGTCGCCGACCTGAAACGGAAGTCCGTACTGGGAGGTGTCGCCGCCGTCTCCGCGCCGAGTGCGAAATTTGTCGTGCAGACGGCAACGATGATGGTGTTGGCGCGATTGTTATCACCGCAAGATTTCGGCTTGCAAGGAATGGTGGTCATGGTGACCGGTTTCGTCACGCTTTTTAACTTCCCAATTAACGCAGCGAAATGGTTCATTTCTAATGAAGCTGGCCGTAACACACGTCGGCAGAGCGCCCTGGCTACACCTCCACGACTAGTTATGAGACGGGTTCTACCGCCAAGCTGGCTTGGAGACCAACAGAGATACAGACCATGATTTATACATATTCACTTCCAGATTCAGTTTCATTCACGGCAAAAGGCCTCGTGGGATATAATTTTGGCCCATTAAAACAAAAGGATTTGGAGATTTTCTACGTCGAGTCTGAAAAGGGTCACGACTATTTCATGATCAGTAGGAAAATCACTCGTACCTACTACATACTCTCCGGAAGCGGCTACTTCACCATAGCCA
>DASXIL010000474.1:0-11887 GCA_036497985.1 Candidatus Angelobacter sp.
ACGGCGATGAGCGCGATCCTAAAATCCGCGAGTACCTGGAGAAGACCGCGCCTCTCAACAATTCAGAGAAGATACGCAAGCCGGTGTATGCCGTGGTGGGGAAAAACGATCCGCGCGTGCCCTGGACGGAGTCTCGCCAGATGCTGGACAAATTGAAAGGCAACGGAATCCAGACATGGTTCCTTATGGCCAATGATGAAGGCCATGGTTATGCCAAGAAGAAGAACCAGGACTTCCTTTTCTATTCGACCATTTTGTTTGTGCAGCAATTTCTGCTCGGCCAGGAGAACGGGGCTGCCGCAACGCAGTAATTCTGTACAAGACTTAAGGAAAACCTTGAAACACGGAGGAATGGAGTAAACGGAGTAAGTGGAATATTCTGACCTAACCGAGAAGATTATAGGTGCCGCCATGAAGGTGCATTCTACGATTGGTCCTGGGGGCTGGAAACTGTTTACAGAACGTGCATGGCCCATGAACTGAAAAAGCTTGGCATCGGAGTTTCCTGTGAAGTTGTTCTTCCGGTACTGTATGACGGATTGAGACTTGATGCTGGATTTCGGATCGACCTCTTGGTTGAGGATACGATTGTTGTGGAGCTCAAGTGCGTGGACACTTTGCTTCCGATTCACAAAGCCCAGTTATTGACATACTTGCGACTTTCCAACAAGCCGATAGGCTTGCTCCTGAACTTTAAAGTGGTACGCATGCGCGAAGGTATTCAGCGGATTCTCAACAATAAGTATCAGTTGTCATCGGCAATGGGCCAAATTTAGACGGCAACGATACGGCACCATAACTGTTACCCCCTCCGCTCCCTCCGTTCCTCCGTGTTTCAAAGATTTTGAGTTTTGGCAGAAATGAAAATGGGCCGCCTTTCCGGCAACCCATTTGCTTTGCGGATGAAATCAGTGGACGGGAATGGCCTGGAATTGAGTGCCGCACTTTTTGTTCTTGAGTGTGCTGATGTCGCCCGTGACCAGGGACCCGTTGTTGCAGTTCA
Organism: Candidatus Angelobacter sp.; assembly: GCA_036497985.1. GTDB lineage: Bacteria > Acidobacteriota > Terriglobia > Terriglobales > Acidobacteriaceae > Angelobacter. The sequence continues at coordinate 1,004 of DASXIL010000474.1, forward strand.
AGGCAAGATTGGCGCCTGTGGCTGTGATGGTATCCGGGGCAACAAGGTTGAGCGTAGACAACGCGTTCACGATAAGGGCGTCGCCGGCATTGTTTGAAATGGTGTTGCCGCCGTTGCTGGTGAAGGCTGAGTGCTGATCTACCAGGATTCCCGCGCCGTTATTGCCGGAGATCTGAACCCCGCCATCCAACTCAAGCTCCGAGTGGGTGGCGGTTCTAATTCCGCCGCCGGTGTTGCTGTTGATCTGAGTTTGAGAGAATTCGCAGTGGCTGGTGGAAACGCAGGTAACTCCGATTCCCGTGTTGCTGTTGATCGAGCCACCTTGCATCACCACCGCGCTATTGGTGAATGCTATAAGCCCGAAGTTGCCGCCTGCATTGTTGTTGATTTGCAGATCGGTAAAGTCGCCTTGCGACGAGTTGAAGAGCTGGATTCCGGCAATTCCATTGTGGCTGACAATGGGTGGCAGGTTATTTCCATCCGACATGATCAAATGCGTGGTGGCGGCGCTTACGCCCAGCCGGCCATTGTTGCTGATGTTGACGCCATCCAGCTCAACCGTGCCTCCGAACGTAACTACGCCGGTGCGCGTGCTGGCGGTGACTGAACCGCCGATATACAGAAGCTGTGAATTGCTGGATGTGACGCCGAACTGGCCGCTGTTTTGGATCGTGACCCCGGAAAAAAGCACGCCATTCGAATCGCTGACGAGAACGCCTTGTCCGCCTGTCATGGTGATGGTTCCGGAAAAGATGATATTTTGCGAGTGCGTAATGATTAGCACCTGCTGGTCCGGTGAAGTTACCTGAATTGTAGTTGGCGCAGAGGCAATAAAAGTCAGGTCGTTGCGGCGTTGTATATCAACAATGGTCTCGGTGCAGTTGCCGGAGATAGTAAAGACAGTGTGATCCGGCGAGTTGAGAATAGCCTGTTGTACTGAAGTAAATGCTCCGGGTGTGGCGCCGGAACAGTCAATTGTGGCGGTGTTTTCATTTTGGGCAAATGCCAGAGTAGAACTCATAAGAAACAACAGGAAAGCCCGCAATAATTGGGGCCCGAAAGAACTGGTCATAGTTATCCTCACGCCTCACAAGAATTCATTGAAATGGAGTAACAGAATCTATCGCTGCCGACCACGCGCGGCCGGGCGGTGTGAGATTATTGAGGAAACGCTTTAAAAAGGCCAGAAAAAACGCGCGGAAACGCCCATTTCGAACGTTATTTTTTGTCAACATGCAAATGATTGCAGGAGCCCGGAGCAGGAATGCGTTCAAGTTTCACGCGACCGCGCCACCGGCGCGAATCGCCGGTACATCGACAATGTTTTGAAATGAAAATGGGCCGCTTGCAAGCGGCCCATTCGTGTTGGAGTTCTCCTAGTTGATCGGGTTTGCCTGGAAAGCCGCACCGCACTTCTTCGGTTTAAATGTGCTGATATCGCCGGAGACCATTGAGTTGTTGTTGCACTCCAGCGCGAGTTTGCCGTTGCCTGTAATCGTGTCATTGGCGGCGAACTTAAGAACGGACATGGTATTCAAGACAATGCCATCATCGGTATTGTTGTTGATGGTATTACCGCCCAGGCTGTTGAGCAGGGAACTCAGATCAACCAGAACGCCCACGCCGGTATTGCCGGAGACGTCAATTCCTCCGTCCAGGTACGCGTCAGAATGGTCGGTAATCTCGATTCCGCCTTTGCCATTGCTGTCGATGGTGGTTGCGCCCGCCCATTCGCAATGGCTGGTCTCGCCGCAATGCACGCCCACTCCGGCATTCGATGAGATTGTCCCGTCCGACATGATGACGGTGCTGGTATGGATCACTTCCAGTCCAAACGCCCCCTGATTTCCGATGATGCGATTGTCGCCGCTGATATCGGCTTCAGCGCTGTTGGCAACAGCGACTCCCACGCTGGCGTTGTTGCTGATTACGTTCTCGGTCCCAGGAGTCACGCCGTCGCCGCCATTCAGAATCAAGTGTCCGGTCAGAACGCTGATTCCAACCCGGCCATTGTTCGTCACCGTTGTTCCGGTCACGTCGCTGTCTACATAAAACGTTCCGCCGCCCACGCTGATGCCGGAGCGGGTGCTTGCCTTGACTGTGCTATCGGCGATGTGCACCAGTGAATCGATGCTGGTGAGGCCGATGCCCAGACTATTTTGAATGGTAACGCTGGTGAAATCGACCCGGGAATTGTCGTTGACAATCGCTCCACGGCCGCCATCGAAAGTGATGTTCTGGATTCCCACCCGCTGTGACGCTGCGATGGCCAGCAGATGTCCATTGGCATTTCCCGGCACTACTGTAGCCGTTGGATTGCCAAAGATGGTCAAATCGGTCCGGCCAAACATAACCACATTTTCATGGCAAGTGCCGATGACTGAGATGCTGTTGGGGCCTGCTGCCGGCAGCGATGCCAAAGCCGCAGTGATGGTTGTGAAAGCGCCCGGCGTGGCGCCGCTGCAGTCCACCGTAGCGCCAGCGGCAAATGCCAGGCTCGACGGCACAAGAACAAACAGCAGACAGATAAACAGAAATTTGGATCCGGAAGAACAGATTTTCATAATCTCTTTCCCTCTCGCTTATTGAGTTGTAGTTGAAAAAATCAGGGGGAAGCAACTTTACCTTGGCCAAATCATGCTGGCAACCATGTAGTGCGACAAATTGAAAAAATGTTTCAAAAGGATAAGCAAAAAACGAGTGAAATCTTTCACAAGTTGTATATGCAAAAGAATGCAGGTCGGCGTAGCAGGGCAGAAACGCTGAGAAACCGCGTATTTGCGGGCGAAAACAGCCAGAATCGCCCGACTCTTGCAGCCATCATTAGGTCGACACTGGCTAGAAACTAGGCAGGGAAGCTCGCAAGGTCGGCGTTGGAGCCGCAAAGTACCACGCCAACTCTCTCCCCTGGATGAGGTTTGTAAACGCCGGAAAGCAGGGCTGCGAAAGCGGTAGCGCCGCCAGGTTCCGCGACCAGGCGCAATTGCTGCCACAGGGCGCACTGAGCTTCAACAATCTGTTCATCGCTAACCAGTAATGACAGCTGCACAAATTTCTGCGCGATAGGAAACATCAGCTCGCCCACGCGGCGAGCGCCAAGAGAGTCCGCGGCAACGCCTCCTGTCTCAACATCAACCACCTGCCCGGCAGCTAGCGACTTATGCAACGTCGGCGCACGTTCCGGCTCAACGCCGATGATGCGAACTCGGTCCCGATACCACGCGGCCACGCCGCCAATCAGTCCGCCACCGCCCACGGCGATCAGTACGGAATCCAACCCGCGCACCTGCTCTTCAAGTTCCATGCCAAGCGTGCCCTGGCCTGCGAGCACCCGCGCATCATCATAGGCATGGATTGCTATAGCGCTTGTTTCCAATGCGCGTTCCTTGCTTGCGGCAAGCGCTTCAGAGTAGCTGTTTCCGGTAATGGTGATGGCAGCGCCACACTGCCGCAGTCGCTCAACTTTATTCTTGGGTGTGATTAAAGGAACAAAAATTTCCGCGCGATGGCCAAGCTTGTGGGCTGCATAGGCAACGGCTGCACCGTGGTTTCCGCCGGAAGCTGCAATCACACCGGCTTCATCGATCTTAGAACTTAGTATGCAATTGAACGCACCGCGTGGTTTGAAGGAGCCGGCATGCTGAAGGCATTCAAGCTTGAAGAAAATCCGGGCGTCAATGCTAAAGGCCTTTTCTTCCAACGCCAATACCGGTGTGCGACGCACATGCATAGCGATCCGCCGGCCTGCATCCTGAATTTCAGTGCGAGAGATCATTCGGCTTTACGTGATTTGGCTTGACTGCTCAATGTGGCGACTGGCGGCTTTGGCTGGTCATCAACAACCAGACGAAAGATATCCGGTCGCGAATAGTGGCCCACAGCGTCAAAATCAAACTTGGCTTTTGGCAGCAAACCGCGATCCAGCTCAGCCACCAGGATTGTTTCATCCTCAAAGTTGGGACCCGCTAAAAATTCACCAAAGGGACTTACGATGCAACTTCCACCGCGGGAAAGCACCGTGTCCGGCTTCTCTCCAAATGCGGTGGAGTAGTTCTTGGGGAAGTCGCTGCGACGGTTGAACTGATTGCAGCCCAGGACAAAGCAGCGGCCCTCGGCCGCAATATGCTGCATAGTAGAAGACCATACAGGGCGATGGTCGGCCGTGGGCGCGCAATAAATTTCAATACCCTGGGAATACATGAACGTCCGCAGCAGTGGCATGTAATTCTCCCAGCAGATCACGGCACCCAGCTTGCCCAGCGGAGTATCAAACACCGGCAGGGTCGATCCGTCGCCATAGCCCCAGATCAGCCGCTCAGAAGCTGTCGGCATTACCTTGCGATGCTTGCCCAGAAAAGTTCCATCGGGCGCGAAGAAAAGCACGCAACAATAGAGCGTGCCGCGCTCGCGCTCAATTACTCCCATCACCAGATAGACAGAGTTAGCCCGCGCCGTTTTGCTCAATGCATCGACCGTTGGGCCGGGAACTTCTACGGAGCTTTCAAAGTACCGCTTGAAGTCTTCACGACCTGCATCCGTGCGCCAGCCCACGACGGCGCCAAAGTCGAGCCCACGCGGATAGCCGGATATAAACGCTTCCGGGAAGAGCACAAGTTTCGCACCCTGTTTCGCGGCGTCGCGTATGAGATCCAGCGCTTTGGCCAGCGTTCTTTTCCGGTCAAACGCAACCGATGCAGCCTGGACCACGGCCACGGTCACTGCTCCGCTGCCCGACTCTTGCCTGCCAGAACGCTTCATGAGAGAGAAAAAACTATAACAGCAAACTTCGGTTTACCGTAGCCAACCCGTGCCCACTCCTGAGCTGCTGCTTGCATCCTTAATATAGGCATTATTGGAAAGTTTAATAAACGCACCATGGATTAAGTTTAAAAGCCTATTTTTATCAGGTACTTACAACAATTTTGTTCGACAATTTGATGCGGTGATAAGACAATAACAGGGTATCGCTTCCGGAGCTCGGGTAAGTGTCTTTCAAACCAGACCGATTGGTTCGGCGCGTCTCTGTTTTTTGCGGCGCGATGGCACTCCTCTGTCTGCTCTCCGGCAACACCTTTGCCCAAAGCGCCCCGCCAGAAACTTCCCAGCCGATTGATGCAACAGGCGGATTTCTCCAGCGAGAAGGCGCACAGCCAAAGTTTGAAGGCGCCAGCAAGATTTCACCTGACGCGCGCGCGGCAATGAGAGACGGACGCATATTCAGCGTTCCCCATTTTTCAGGATCATTTGAATCGCAGGGAAAAGCGTATCCATTCACCATGGTCGGCGCCAGGCCGCAATCTAACTCAACGACTGAGGTTCCAGTACAGATCATTCCCATTTCGCTGTTCTTTGAAGAGTTCGTAGATGAGAATGGCGCGCCGATCGTCCTTGATCCAGCGGCGATTGTTCCGCGCGTACAAGCGTCTCCCAATTTCCACGACGCTCAATACGCCACAGGAACCACGCAATTTGCCGATGCCGTGCAGCGGGCGCAGTTTAACGCCACCGCCGGCAAGGATTGGCACACACTCCTGGGCGCACCGCAAATCATGAAGCCGCTGAGGATCGCTGTGCCGCGAGGGGATGCCAAGGTCTACCGCAATCCCAGCACCGGCGTGATATATGCAATCGTGGATACTGACTTTTTCCTCTCGCAACTGAATACCATGATCCAGATGGCGAATCTTTCGCCGGACGCGTTGGCCATCGCCCTCACCTCAAATGTCTTTCTTGCGCCGCAGAAAGATATCAAGAAATGCTGCGTGCTTGGCTTCCACACGTCATTTGACGTAGGCGAGATGACGCAGGTCAAATTTATCCAGACCTTTATATGGGCCAGTTGGGTAGAGCAGGGCATTCTAGGTCCCAGCCTTGCGGACGTGACGCCCATGAGCCACGAAATTTCTGAATGGATGAATAATCCATTCGGCAGCAATGCCGTACCAGCGTGGCAGGTTCCGAACTCGACTGGATGCCAGAGCAACCTTGAAACCGGCGATCCGTTGGCCCTGATGCCCAATGCCGGATACCCAGTGTTGATCGATGGATTTACTTACCATCCGCAGAACCAGGTATTAATGCAATGGTTTCAGCGCGGAACAACATCCGATGCTTTTGAAGGAGCTTTCAGCTTTCCCGATCAGAGCATTGTGACCGCTCCCTCTCAGGCCTGTCCCGTCCGGTAATCACTGAATTCATAGTCCCAGCTCGCATTCCATACAATTTTCCCGGTGTTTCATAACAGGCATGGCACTAAAAGTTGATGTTGAGATGAGGCCGGCTGCGCGGTCCCGGGATGATAACTTGCTGCGTGTGCGCAGCACGCCACCATCCCGTGGGGGGACCAGCGCTCTTCGAGCATGGGGTTCTCCCTTGGAGGAACCGGGAGCACTTCTGCTAATAGAACGCCGGCAGGCAGAAAGTTTGCAAATAATTTGTGGCGCTCTGCTTTCGAGCGTTCGGACTCCAGCGTGCGCCCCTCACGGCAGCAGCTTGCTTTACAATCGCCGTGCAATGACTCCACTCACAGCTTTTGGACTGTTCGCCGTTACGGCGATGCTGGTCTTTTACGCGCTGGAAAAGCGCAGCCCGTGGTTCATCTTTGCTTTCGCTCTTGCCTGCGCGCTGGCCTCCGTCTATGGCTTTCTGCAAGGCGCGTGGCCGTTTGGCGCAGTAGAAGCCGTGTGGTCAGTGGTGGCGCTCAGGCGCTGGTGGCTGGCCCGGCCTGGCTGACATCTCGACTTACGAGACAGTTTGCGGGCTGTCCTATTAGAATGGTCAACGACAAAACGAGGTGAAAGATGCGGAAACAAGTGGCGATGCTAATTGCAGTGGCGTGCCTGTGCGCCGGTTCGGTGAAGGCTTTTGCTCCAGCGCAGTATCAGGTGAAGCAGAAATACGTTCTAGGCGGCGATGGCGGCTGGGATTATTTAACTTTTGATGCGGCAGGGAAGCGTCTCTTCATTTCCCGCGGCACGCATGTCATGGTCGTGGACCCTTATAAAGGTTCCGTGGTCGGCGACATTCCAGACACGCCGGGAGTCCACGGGATCGCCCTGGCGCAGGATTTAGGCAAAGGCTTCACCAGCAATGGGCGCGAAAACAGCGTGACTGTTTTTGACCTGAAGACATTGAAGCAAACGGCCAAGATCAAGATCGACGGCGAAAATCCTGACGCCATTCTGTACGACCCATCTTCCAAGCGCGTCTTTACCTTTAATGGCCGCAGCAAGAACGCGACGGTAATCGATGCCACGAACGACAAAGTCGTCGGCAATGTCCCGCTCGACGGCAAACCAGAATTTGGCGTGGCTGACGGTAAAGGCGGCGTTTTTGTGAATATTGAAGATAAGAGCGAGTTGACCAGCATTGACGCTAAAAAAGCGACGGTGGTAAAAACCTGGCCGTTGGCGCCTTGTGAAGAGCCGAGCGGGCTGGCCATGGACCAGAAACACCGCCGGTTGTTTGCCGGATGCGGCAACAAGATGATGGCTATTGTGGATGCTGACAGCGGAAAGGTGATCGCCACACCGGCCATTGGTGAAGGAGTGGATGCGAATGCTTTTGACGCCGATCAGCAGCTCGCCTTCAGTTCCAATGGACGCGATGGCAACCTGACGGTGGTCCATGAAGATTCACCAGGCAAGTTCAGCGTGCTTGAGAATGCTCCCACCCAGAAATTTGCGCGCACCATGGCGCTGGACACCACGAACCACGACGTTTATTTGGTCACCGCGGAGATAGAAGAAGCGCCTCCGGCAAAGGAAGGCGAGCGTCCACGGCGCAATATGAAGCCGGGAACGTTTACCCTGCTGGTGGTGGGCAAGAAATAGTCTTCAAAACAAAAGACTCGGCTACTTCAGATACTTTTCCGGCAAAGGGTGTGTTGGATCTTCAGTTTCCCAATAAATGGTGAGGATCCACCACCGGCTGCCATCGTTGAAAAGCTGAAAGCTGTTGATGCCGCGCGCAAAGGGCTTTTCACCCTTGGCATGGTGCGATTCGTATGTACTCCACACATGCGCAATGTGGTCCCATTCCTCTACGCGGTTTGCCACTGTATTCTCGAAAAAACCCTCTTTGGAAAAGACACCCTGTGCTCGGGTGGCGTATTCGTCCGGCGAATAAACCCGCGCCGTTATAACTCCTTTATCGTCGCGACGGCTTGGAATCAAGCGCGCTCCAGAGTAAAAAAAGGTGCGGAAGCGGTCCCAATCGCGCGGGCCTGCGGGACCGGAAATCACGTCATACACCGCGGCAACAATGTGATCGATGGAATCCACGTCGCCCGGTCGCGCAGTTGCCATGGGCGCAGTTGCAGTGGGCACAGTTGCGCTGGGCGAGCTGGCAGGCGGCTTGGTTGATGGCGCAGGTGAGGTTTGGGGAACTGCGTTCTGGGCACTCGCCTGCAAAGAGGCCAGACCAAGACAAAGCGTGAAAACGGCGGCGATGAGTTTTCTCATGGCCAACAATCTAATGCCTATTCACCTTAGTCCGCAACCAGGCGCTGAGATTTCTCTGACTCGCCGCAGTCTCAGTGCTCCCATATGTCGGCGCTCATAGGCGCTTCGTCGTCCGGATGTTGCCGCTTCCACCACTGCAGGTAGTGCAGGTTGCAGCAGAATGTGATGGGTGCACTTTCCACTGCGGGAATGGAAATCCCATCGTCTATCGAAGCCCCGCACGCGCTGCACAGGCCCGACTGGACAAACTCTGGCGCAACAAGTCCGTGCCACGGAATCCGTCGATATCCCCGCTCGTAAACGCCGGAAGAATAGATTGGACCAATGGGAATACGCGTACGGGTGTGCCAGTTCTGGCAGTAGGTCCAGTGGTCAGCCAGCATAGCAACGCCGCGTATCTGGCAGAATGAGGTCTGTGTCTCGTCCGGCTCAGGATTTCTCCAAATGCCGCGATTGCGGCAGTTGAACCCGCAGGTTCCGCAATTGTCGGGGCCGCCGTTTGGCATTGGAGAGCACTCCCTCTCTGCAAATGTGCGTGTGATGCGCCAGCACTCTACCAGAAATGTGATTGCGGAGGAAATCGTCTACATGTAACCTGCTGCCAGAGGGACTAACTTGTTATATCCCGGAGAAACAGTACGGCTCTTGCGCGAGATGCCTGAAAACGCGCTTCCGCAATTCAAAGAGGGCACCGTCGTCGCCACACCGGCTTCGACAGAGGGAGAGAGCCGCACAGTGGAGGTCCGCTTTTATCGCAATGGAGATGCGGTGACCGTCAGTGTGCCATTTGAAGACGTCGAACTGGTCATTGAGCAGTCCCTGCTTTTCCGGACCGCCGTTTTTTGGGCGCTTGCGGAACCGCGTGACAAGCTGGTGGAACTTGCTATTAACTCTTTGCTCGATAGCGGGTTCCTGATGCGTGATGGCCTGAATGTCGCGCGGCTGTCTTACGATCGCGACGACCGCTGGTGGAAGTGGTGCGAGAAGATGAATGATCCCACTGGCGCGCTGGCGCTGACTTCCGCCACGGCGTGGGATGGCTGCGTGGTGGCGTTTTCAGGACGGCAGCGCTTTCATCTGGAGTTTAGGCTGCACGGGCGCGGCGACCCAGTGATTTTTCTGCATGAACGGGACGCCGCCTATGCCGAACAGGTCATGGCCACTGAATCGGCGATGTCAATAGCGCGCGTTCTAATGAACCTATCGAGCGCGATCGGCGCCCAGTACTGCGCATTTCCTGTCGCTGATCCCTGGTTGCAAGATGAAGACTGGCAGTCTCTTATGCGTCCGCCGCTGTATCCAGACTTTTTCATGCTTCCTGAGACAGCACTGCCTGAGAGACTCCCCGACTTTCGCACAATCCGGCTTACCGAGAATCGCGCCGTGTGGACTTCGATTCCAATGAAAGGCTCTCCCCTTGAGGTTGCATTCCACCGCAGTGATGAGGAACTGGAGCGCAACCGGCTACGAAAGTTAACCGCGTTGGGAGAAAAATATTATGACCAGATGTATGAGAGCGGGCGCGGCGCCAATGGCTGTTACAGCAGTGCAAAAGACGCTTTCTACGACGCTATCGGATTGGCCAACGAGCTGGGAATGAAGGAAGAGGCCGAGGCGTTATCGAAGAGGCTGGCCCATATCAAAGCAGTGTTCCGAAGCCAATTCACATAAGATGTCTTCCAGCTCTAACCGCGAATAAGAAAAGCGCCGATGAGCAGGATGTTGAATAGAAGACCCTGCAACAACTCACTGAAGCCAAGAATGTGAACGCCCAGCGGTCGCCAGGGCCTGGCTAGCCAGACGCCCACACGGATAATCGACGGAACGAAGGCGAGCGCCAGCAGGAGCGGTGCAAATCCGGCGAGCGTAGCAGTAATCGACGCTCCAATCACCAATAAGTGCAGGAAGCATACGGACAGGCTGAGCCGGACTTTTTGCCGCCGTGACCTGACCTGCGCTGTGCTAATCCGCAGATGTACGTATTCGATTTGACCTACGGCAAAAAGCCATGATGCAAGCCACAGAAGAACTCCTGCCCAGTCGATTTGGCCGCTAGCGGCGTAATAAGCCCCTGCCGCTGCCGAACTGAGTCCCAGCGCGCCGACGAGCTGCCGTGGAACTCGCATGGATCGCGAACTGCCGAGCAGAATGCGTACTCCAAAACATCCCAATGCCACCAAGCCAAAGCCCAGAGTCTGCCTGCGGTGCAAATGGAAAAGCTCCAAAATGCCGGTTGTGGCGAGTACAGCGAGAGCAATTACCGACAATACTGCGATGCGCTGCTGTCGCTGGGGACGTGCTTTTATCAAGGACAATCCCAGCAGGCTTTCCAAAGGTTGATAGATCAGAAATGCTGATAGCGCGGTCAATAAGAACCAAAGCGCTGCTTTCACGGATGCATTTGAATTGGCGCTGTATCCCA
>DASXIL010000475.1:0-1589 GCA_036497985.1 Candidatus Angelobacter sp.
ACTTTATCAACACGCTGGGCAACACGCCCTACGAGAAAATCTCCACCACTTACGGCGACAGCACCGGCAACGTTAGCGGCAACGTGACGCTTGGCGGCCACACTTTTGTGACCACCACAACCAACCTGACCGATTCTCTTCTGCAGACCACGGTCAAGAACGCCCTTACCAGCGGCGCTCTGCCCACCGACGCCGGCGGCGTGTATTTTGTGCTCAGCTCCTCCAACATCAATGAAACTTCTGGATTCTGCACGCAGTATTGCGGTTTTCACACGCATGCCACGCTTAACGGCGCGGACATCAAGTATGCGTTCGTCGGCAACCCTGACCGATGCCCGAGCGGCTGTGAAATCCAGACCACCGGCCCCAACAGCCCGGCCACCGGCGTGGGCGGTGCTGATGGCCTGATCAACGTGTTCGCGCATGAACAATTTGAAGCCATCACAGATCCTGACCTGAACGCCTGGTTTGATTCCAGCGGCCAGGAAGACTCCGACAAATGTAACTTCAACTTCGGGACCACCAATACCTGCGTTTCAGGCAGTCTATGCACCCCGGCGGGCATTGCCGCGCGTGCAAAGTGGAACGTGAGCTTTGGCAACAACGATTGGATGATTCAGGAGCAGTGGAAAAATTCCGGTGGGGGCGGCTGCGTGCTGCATCTCTAAATTCCTGAAATCGTTATGCGATGGCCGTCCCCATCTGGGACGGCTTTCTTTACTTCATCCGAACAAACTGGCGCGCCCGACAATTTGGGTCGCAGACTGGATCCGTGCTCGAATTCAGTTTCCGGCTTACGAACAGGACACGAGTGTCCGTTCGCGGGCGGCGTTTCTTTTATTAGAATCACCTTGTGTTACCCAACACTAAGGAGATTGCTCAACGATGCGGGTCCATTTTTTGGCGCGTTTGTTCGCAGTGCTGATTGCCACAATTATCTTTTCCGCCGCGCAGGAGCCAGTGAAGCCGGCGCTTACGCCCCGCATCATCACGGCGACCAAGCAGGTTTCGATATTTACCGGGATGGAAAACCAGCTGCTTCAGGCCGTACAGAAAAAAGACAAAGCCGCCTTGCAAGCCATGCTAAGCGATGACCTGATGATCGAAATGCCGGACGCGGACCCGCTGCCCGGCGATGACTGGCTGGATTCAGTCATGGCGAAGGATTACACGCTGAAGTCATTTGTGGTACGGCAGATGTCCGCAATCGATATGGGCGATGCCGTGGTGGTGAAGTTTGATCGCATCCAGGAGGCCACTCTTAAAGGCAAGCCCGATGCCGGAGAGTTCTTTGTAGTAGACGTGTGGAAGAAGAATGGAGACACCTGGAAGCTGGCCAGCCGCTATGTTTCCAAAGTTAGCTCCCAGCCTTCAATACCTAAAGGGCCAGCCAAGCCAACTGGAAAGCAGTGAGGACTTGTTTTCACGACCGGTTGGCGTCTTCCAGCAATGCGCGCAGCCGGTCGGCGTCTTCTCGGGATGCGTCCGTCACAATGTAATATTGCAGTCCGCCCTGTTGCCAGCCATTGACAACAAACGTCTGATTGCCGGCGGAGGGCTCTCCGCGCACGTCTCGCGCCTGGAAGATG
>DASXIL010000476.1:0-3684 GCA_036497985.1 Candidatus Angelobacter sp.
CTGGTTCTCCTGTCCATCCTGTTCCGTATGCAGATATTCGATGAGTTCCGGCCACTGAATTCCGGCTTCAACGTCGAGCAAGCCGCGTTCACGGTCGAAGCTGAGCACGCGCTTCAGGCTGCGCGTATCGATCAGGACGGAACCATCGGCAAACTGCTGTCCGCCCATGGAGTGGCGTCCGCCCGCAACGGAAATGGCTTTGCCCGCCTGGCGCGCAGCCTGCAGGATGTCGCGGCATTGGTCGATGGAAGTTGGATTCTGCACTTCGCTCACGAGCGCCGAATTCAACTGCGAGTGAATGTCATTGACCTTGATGCCGGTCAGGGCCGGAGCAGGCGATATATCAGGTGTGGACAGCGCGCTGAGCGGCCTTTTCTCTGCTGCACAGCCGCCCAACCAGAGTCCGGCGCCGGAGAGGAGTGAACTCTTGAGAAAATCGCGACGGGAGAACCCTGGCTTGGGACGGCTGTTCATGCAACTGCTCCTTGGGCCGCCGAGAGAAGATGATAGCGGCCTTTGTGCCAACACTATTGGTGCAGGAGCAGGCAGCTCAAGCGGCATGGAGCGGCAGGCAGGCGTTGCCGTGGAATGTCGCACTGACAATCAGCGTCGATCAGGAGAATCGCGCGTGATCGCCGAGATCGGAAACCAGGGCAAAGTTACCGCTGATCAATGCGGATTTATCGCGGATCAAAGAGACGCAGGAGGATAGCGGAAGAAACTTTCGCGATCCGTGTTCATCCGCGGAAATCCGCAGTAGGTTATTTGAGATCTATAGGTCTGAGACTGAGGCGTGCACTTGCAGCAAGCCGACTTCTGCGGCAATCTTTTCCAGCCTAGAGCGCGTTTCCGGCTTAACCGGCAGCATGGGCAGGCGCAGGACTTCTTCGATTCGTCCCATCATCGCCAGTATCGCCTTGGCTGGCATCGGATTCGATTCCAGAAAATTGGCCTGCATCAGGCGCAGGTATTGGCGTTGCAAGCGGCGGGCTTTGTCCCAATCGTTATTCAGAGCGGCCGCCGTCAGTTGTGACATCTCTTTCGGAATTTCGTTCGAACAAACAGAAATAATGCCTACACCGCCCAGCGCGATCACGGGAATAGTAATGGCGTCGTCACCGGAAAAAACGAGAAAACTTTCCGGCACGTGGTTAAAGACCTCGGCAATCTGTGAAATGTTGCCGCTGGCCTCTTTCACGGCGATGATGTTGGGAATTTTGGCCAGGCGGCCCAGCGTCACCGGCTCAATGTTAGCGGCAGTGCGGCCGACCACGCTATAAAGCACCAGCGGCTTGTCCACGGCTTCCGCAATGGCCTTGAAGTGCTGGTACTGGCCTTCCTGCGTCGGCTTGTTGTAATAGGGTGACGCGGTCAGGATCGCGTCAACGCCTTTGCGACGGCTGAGTTCGCGCGCTTTCTCCACGGCTTCAGCGGTGCAATTCGACGTGGCTCCGGCAACGATCGGTACGCGGCCGCCGTTCACCTCAATCGTGATATCGATTACGCGCAGCCATTCGTCTTTCGTCAGCGTCGGCGTTTCGCCCGTCGTCCCGCATGGAACAAGGAAATGAATGCCGGAGGTAATCTGCCATTCGACCAGTGAGCGAAGGGCTTTCTCGTCGATGCTCTGGTCCTGCTTGAAAGGGGTAATGAGCGCGGTGCCGCAGCCTTGTAGATTCATGAGGGGTCTAGGATAACAAAAGATGAACCACAAAGGACACGAAGGAGCGCAAAGGAGCGGGTCAGTTTTTATTCAAGCGTTTCCTGCTTCGATTCTCCGCTTTTCAGGGCCGCCATCATCAAAGGCCAGGTCACCCAAAGACTGTAAACATGCCAACGTCTGTAGTTGAACACCTTTGCGTGACTGGGCGTGGTTTTTGCCTCAACTAGGATTCTTAAGCGCTTACATCAATGCATCCCAGAGAGATCCCAGCCACTGCCTCGGATCAGCGTTATCAGCGTTGACCTGTCCCGGCTTGCCGTGGATCAGCGGTAAGGTTTTTTGATCACCCGATTTCCCGATCTCAGCCTCGCTTTGCGCGCCCTCCCCCTCCCGTGACATCCCACTGCATCCCACCTCATCCCAGATTGGCGCGGCTTTCGCGTGGATGGGTAGAAGTCATCCCAGATTGGCGTGGGTTTCAGCGTTTAGAACTCGATTGGCGTAGGGTTGAGCGGTTCAGGGGTTGATTTTGCCAAATACCAAGCACCAACTACCAAGAGCCTAAATTTTCAAAGATCGTTTCTCTCCGCACCTTGGTGCTGCTGTACTTTAACCAACGGCATTTGGAAATTCAATTGCGAAATAGGACATCCTCGCGGCAGCAAAAAGCGCACGGTTTGGTGAGGGACAGAAAAGGCGGGAAAGGGTGGGCCACCCGCCCTCAGAATTTCGTGTAAACAAAATCCATCTCGAGTTTCAGAGTCCAGAACGTAGGCAACCCTGGACTGATTTGCACACGCTTACATCGGGGATCTGATATTTCGTCACTGACAAACACATCATAGATCCCTGGCGGAAGAGAAATCTTGTATTCGCCCTTACGGGGGCTCTGTAGTACAAATGATCGCCTAGATTGCTTACTGCCCCCAAAACCATACGCTTCTACATAGACGTGATCAGCAGGCGAATTATCAATATCTCCATCTGTGATCTTCATGACGAGTTCCCCATTCTTTTCCTGTTGCTGATGTGCGCAGACTGGCTTCAGGAAAAGTGCAAGCAAAAGCGCAAAGACTCCGATGCGTTTCCGGTTTAACGTAGTCATGATATCTCTCTTGTTTTGAAATTTTATCACCTATCTGAAAATACAAAGTTCAATATGCCGACGCGACCGGCCACCTGTCTATGATTGGAATCAAACAGTGATCTATCACCCTCTGCGTGTTAGCCTCAGAGGCCTTCACATTCCCACCATCGTGGGTGAATCCACTTGGCTGGACTTGATGTGCAAGCTCGTGAAGCTCAATTATCATTCGGGCCAAAAAGGTTCCGGGTTCGAACCCCTCTCCCCCATCCGTGCCTTTTACGTTAACGTAGTTCGCAGAGTAAAATCCTCCTTTTGTGTTTATGTAGATAGTTGCTCCTGAATAACTGCTTGTACGGGCATGCTCAGTGATGGGCCCTTCGTAAAGCCGCATGTCGTCCCAACTTATAAGTTTAATTGCCTGTGTATTCTTTGCGTCCCCGCCATTAAACCAGATCGAGCATGTGTTCGAGCTTTTGAAAAGGTCAACGATTGTATCGCGCAAATCCCAAGGTTGGACATTGTTACCGGTTGGCGGCTGCTGCTGTTGATTTTGCTGCTGTTTCGCCTGCTGTTGCTGCATCGCGTCATTCGCTGCTTGGGTTCTAGTCCTCCCTTCTGAATTAATTCCCCACTCAGTAATTACTTCGTTATCCATCTCAGTAAATCCGCCGGTGGTATCAGCGTATGCGCCATTCCATCCGGCATAATTATGTCCGTCGCTATCAATCCGGTTGATCGGCCCATTTTCCACATAGCTGTACAAGTTCAGGCTCTGGGGATCTCCGAATTTTGCATATGGTACTGTAGTGGGTTTGGCGGCCCAGTCGGGGCTCATGAAGCGACCGATGGTGTTGGAATAATACCGCGCGCCAAAATAATCCAGATTGGCCGCAGTATCCGTATCTCGATATTGTCCTGTGAACTTAACCGTGTT
>DASXIL010000477.1:0-9790 GCA_036497985.1 Candidatus Angelobacter sp.
CGACATTGAATTTGTCTGGGAGCAGGACCGCACCTTGAACCCGCTGGAGCAGGCAAAGATCGATGACATTTACGTTCGCGCCGGCGTCCTCTCCATCGACGAAGTCCGCGAAAGCCTGGGCAAGCATCCCATCGGCATGAGCAACGCTGTAATTACCACGCGTGGCGTTTTCCCTCTTGATCTCAAAGGCACACCGCAAGACCCGGGATCGTCAGAACAAGTTCAACCGAACGTCGAATCTCAAGTGGTGCCCGACGCTCAATAACTGTCATCCTGAGCGGCACACCGTTCGGCGTGGGGTAGAGTCGAAGCTGAGCCGAGGGAGCTTCTCGGGTGTCTCAACCTAAGGGGACACTGCAGTAACCAGATCGCGTATAAGCGTTCTTACGAGAACGTTATTGGAAAAACCATTTTTCTCATCACTCCCACCCAGGGCAGCCTACCGGCTGCCTTTTTCCTTTGGAGCCAACATGAAATCCCTGAACCTTTTTGCCCAGATCGCCAAGATCGACGAGTCAAAACACGAAGTCTGGGGCGTTGCCACCGCTGAAGTCGTCGACAAAGAAGGCGAAATCTTCGACTACCAATCCTCCAAGCCTTACTTCGAGAGCTGGAGCGACGAAATCGCCAAAGCCACTGACGGCAAGAGCCTGGGCAACGTTCGTGAAATGCACGAGCCCAGCGCCGTTGGCAAGCTCGTCGCCATTGCCTTTGATGACGATCTGAAACAGATTCGCGTCGGCGCACGCATCGTTGACAACGTTGCCTGGCAGAAATGCACGCTTGGCGTTTACACCGGCTTCTCCATCGGCGGCGCATATGTAAAAGCCTGGAAGGATGGCGAGTATGTCCGCTTTACTGCCAACCCGGTTGAAATCAGCGTGGTCGATAACCCATGTGTACCCGGCGCGCACTTCACTGCGGTCAAAGCCGACGGTACTTGCGAAGTCCGCAAATTCACCCGCGCAGATGCCAAAACAGACCAAGCTCTCAAGATTGGCGCGCGCCATTCCAAAGCTACTCTGGCGCATCTTGACGCGATCAAGGACTGTATGGAGAAGATGGCGCAAAACCATGAAGAAGCCGCAACGCATGTGGACGCGCTTCTCGATACCGACGATGCCGCCGCCACACGAGCGGCTTTCCCAGACATGAAAAAGATCCCGGGCGATTCACGTTCCGGAGTAAAGACAGGAGATCAAAGCACAATGCTGGAAGCAAATGACAAAGCGCAATTGGAAAAGGCACGGGCCAGCTCCGCATCTGCGCTCGCCAAGCTGGCTGAAATGGAGCAGGAAGTCGCCGGCTTGCGCAGCGAAATGGAGAGCAATAACCAGGAGATCCAGCGTTCGCTGAGCAATCTCCTTTCACTGGTGGAAAAATTCGTATCGCCGCAGGAGTCTACGGGCCGTGTGGCGCGCACTGGCGTGCCCACTCAAACCGTCACCAAAGAAGATGACGCGCGTCCCGCTCTGGCCAAGTCTGCCGGCGAGCCAAGCGTCCATGAGCTGCTCAAACGTACGCTGCAACAGCCGCAGCCAGCCTCCGTATACCTGCGCTAGAGCGTCCATCCGCGATCTCGCGCAAATTTAATTTCAACTTTAAAACCGCAATCTCCGGGCGGAGAAAAGGACTAGAAAAATGTTTGGCGATCTCAGTCAGCAGACGTTCGATCTGCTCAACAAGGCGGACCTGTCCTCCTTGAACAAAACCACCATTAGCCAGGCGACGATCAGCGGCGCGCCGGGCAACTTGAACGCGTTTGATCTGCGCGGGCCGGCGCTTCAGCTTTATCCGGTCATCACGCCGTTGCGTAACCGCCTGCCTCGGCAGGTAAGTGACCGTGGCGATCTCGCCACGCGCTGGAAGGCCATCACCGGCGTCAACACATCGGGTTTCGAACTCGGTGTTGCTCCGGGCCGTCGCTCGGCGGAAATGAGCGTCACCGAACAGGACTACATCGCGTCTTATGCCGGCCTTGGACTGGAAGCTTCCATCGATTGGGAAGCGGTTTGGTCTGGCGGCAAGGAGTTCGACAACAAAGCGACTCTTGTGCAGTCGTTGTTGCGCGCGGTCATGATCGGCGAAGAGAACGTGATTCTCAACGGCAACGCTTCAATGCCGTTGGGCACGCCTCCGGCGCCTACCGTTGCTCTGGCCAACGGCGGAACACTTGGCTCAGGACTAAGTCTCCTTGTCTTCGTGACGGCCCTCACCGCGCGGGCGCTTGCCAATGCGACAGTCTCCATCAGCGGCGTGCCTTATGGTCAGGTAACGCGCGTCAATATTGACGGCACGTCCACGCAATACGGCGCGGGCGCCAGCGCCATCAGCGCGGCATCCTCCGCTGCCGTTACTACTGCCGGTCAGCAGACCGTGGTAGCTACTGTGCCAGCGGTGAAGGGCGCGGCCGGATATGCATGGTACATCGGCACCAATGCAGGAACTGCAACCTTGAACACCATTACTACCGTGAACAAGGTCACCATCAGCGCTCCGGTTGCAGGCACTCAGTTGGCCAACGCCGCAAACTCCAGCACTGACGGATCAGCCAACGCCTTGGTCTTTGATGGCTTTCTCACGCAGGCCCTGAAGTCCAACGCCGGCTACTTCGCCTCGCTCGACGGCAACACTCTCAGCGCTGACCAGGCCAATGGCATCCTGGAAATTGATACCGCCTTGCAGTGGTTCTGGGACAACAAGCGTCTCAGCCCCACGGAAATCTGGGTGAACTCGCAGGAAGCGCGCAACATCAACAAGAAGATTGTTGCTTCTGGCGGCGTGCCGCTGTTCCGTTTCACTTTGCCGGGCGGCACGGGATCGGATGATGACAAACCTGCTCTGTTGGGCGGAGCAAGTATTGCCAAGTATTGGAACAAGTTCACGCAGCAGTTTCTGGACATTCGCATCCATCCCAACCTGGCACCGGGCACCATCTTCTTCAACAGCTCGGAGATCCCGTACCCGCTTTCCGGCGTGGACAACGTTTCTTTTGTTCGCTGCCGCCGCGACTATTACCAGATCGAGTGGCCCGTGGTTTCTCGCCAGTACGTCTACGGCGTCTATGCCGACGAGGTGCTCGTCTGCCGCGCACCGTTCTCACTTGGCGTGATTGCCAATGTTGCCAACGGATAAACGATTCATCGGCGGCTTGATTGCCCCGAATCGCCGCCGATGCTCCTGGCCTGCCAACCAGCAGGCTGCAGGAGACCAAAAGGCAGTCTGCGGTCCCTCTGCCCAGACTGCCTTTTCTAATTCAAATTCACAAACCATATCTGTGCTGTGAAGCTGCTTCATTTTGGAGGTAATCAAATGGCCGCCGCTCCTGACGATCTTTGCACCGTTGCAGAACTCAAATCGTGGCTGCCCAATCAGGGCAACAACGATGATGTCACTCTGCAAAGCCTTATCACCAATGCCAGCCTGCAGGTGTTGCAGTACATTGATCGCCCACATATTTTGTCGTCGGTGCTCGGCCCGCTGACGGAAAACTATGACGGAAATGACTCGGACCGGCTACTGCCGCGCAATTTCCCCGTTATTTCCGTCAGCAGCGTCAGCATCGATGGAGTTCCGATTCAGCCGGCAACCACTCCTACAACCGCAGGCTATCTATGGGATGGTCGGCGCATTCTGCTGCGTGGTTTTCGCTTTTGCCGTGGCGTGCAGAATGTCCAGCTCTCGTATGCGGCCGGCTATCCCAGCGTGCCGCTTGATCTGAAGCAGGCAGCGATTGAGGCCTTTGCCTTGACCTACCGCCAGCGCGTGCGCATTGGCGAAAAATCCAACAGCATGAGCGGCCAGGTGAACGTGTCGTTCGATATGGGCGATGTTCCGCCGCGCTCGATGGCCATTTTTAGCCAGTATCGGAGGTTGGCCCTGTGATCAGCGTAAAGATTGACGATTCGGCCGTGCGGCAACTTCAGCAGCGGCTTGCCGGACTTGCGCCTCGCATGGTGGCTGAGGTCTACAAGGCATTGCAGCCACTCATCTACCAATCCTTGCAGACTGCAGTACCGAAATACTTTGCCGGATCAGCGGGCAAAGGCGGTTCCAGCGACCTTTTGACCTCGCGCAGCGGCAACCTACTCAATTCAGTTTTGAATTCGATTCAGGTTAGTCCTGATGGACAGAGCCTGAGCGTCAGCATCGGCTCAGAGCTGCCATACGCCCGCATCCACGAATACGGCGGTTTTGCCGGACGCAAAGGGCCGTTCAAGAAAAGAACCGGGCATCGACCGTACATCAAGCCGCGGCCGTACCTCCGTCCGGCAATCAATGATCTGCAAAAGGCATTGCCTGATCTGCTTGAGCAGGCAATCCAGCAAGTTCAGGTGACGGAGTGATTTTTCCTCGCGAGCAAATTTATTCCGCGTTGTTCTCCACGTTGCAGAGCGCGCTCCTCACGCCGGCTGGTCCGTTCAAAATGGTCAGCCGGCGCTGGCAGGACCCTTCGCAGCTTTCGCCCGCAGACCGTCCATCGCTGTACCAGGTGCAGAAGGACGAACTGACAGGCACCAGCGTAAATGGATTGCCGATCCACGCAAAGTTGGGGGTTGATCTTGTTCTATACACTGCGGGAGACAGCGAACCGAATTCAATTCCATCCACCGAACTAAATTCGCTGTTGGACGCCGTGGAAGCAGCCATTCGCAACGCTACGCCAGGGATTGCGCAGTCACTTGGCGGCAAAGTATCGCACTGCCGCATTGAGGGAAAGATTGAGATTGTTGAAAACGTCGTTGGCTCCATGGCGCTCGCCGTGGTGCCCATAGAAATTCTCACCACCGCTTAAGACACCATTCAGTCGCAAAGCCGCAGCCGTTCTGCGGACTTCAATTTATGGGAGTGCAGGGCCGGCTCCCCAAAAGGAGAAACAAAAAATGTTTGAATTTGGTTCAGGTACCTTGTGGGGCTTTCCCGTAGGCGGCAATACCGCCGCAAACCCCACTCCCATGAAATTCGGAACGCTGCAGGATGTTTCGCTTGATATTTCCGGCGACGTCAAGCAGCTTTATGGACAGAAACAGTTTCCTGAGGCTGTGGCCCGCGGAAAATGCAAGATCACCGGCAAATCCAAGTTTGCCGCCATCAACGGCAAAATTCTGAATGACCTGTTCTTCGGCCAGACAATGCCCGCCGGCATGAAACAGGTGTCTCTGGATGAATCTCACCCCATCCCCGCTACGCCTTTCCAGGTGACGATTGTCCCGCCAAACTCCGGCGTGTTTGTCCAGGATTGGGGAGTACGTTACGCGGCCACCGGGCTCCCATTTACCCGCGTTGCCTCCGCCCCGGTGTTGGGACAGTATTCCGTCACTGCAGGCGGGGTTTACACGTTTGCCTCGGCGGATAACGTGGCCGGCGCCGTAGCTCTTATCAGCTACACATACTCGCTTGCGGCTGTCGGATCACAGCTCAATATCACCAACCAGCTCATGGGCTTCGCGCCGACTATCCAGGTGCTGCTGGAAAACGTTTACAACGGCAACCAATTCAACGTGCTGCTCTACTCCGTTGTGGCGTCGAAGCTCAGCTTTGCGACCAAGCAGGAAGACTTCATCATCCCCGAATTTGACTTTGAGGCCTTCGCTAACGCCGCCGGCCAGGTCATCGACATGTACTCCAACGAGTAGTGCATTCTCTGGCGGGCCGGTTTTACCGCCGCGCCCGCCTTTTTTATACAACGGCTTTACGAATTTCTTATCAGGAGGAAATCATGCTTAAGCAACAAACTGTCCCAACATCACTGGGACAACTTACGGTCTCATCGCTTACGCTCGGTGAATTGCGCCAACTGGACTCGCTGTTCCAGGAAAAACCTTCTGCGGAAAGCTCCGGGCTTGCTTCGTTGCTCCGGTATCTGCCCGTAATCCAGAGCGCCGTAAGGAAAGTGCACCAGGACCTGACCACAGAACAGCTTGAGAACGGCCTCACCTTCGACGATTTCAATGTTCTTTTCAATGCCATGCTGGAAGTGTCCGGTCTTAAGAAGGCGGCCGCGGGGGAACCGACACCGGTACCGGTATAGCCGACTGGCCATTTGTCTTTGGCCACGTTGCCACCGCTACCGGATGGACGTTCTCCGAGATCGAGCAGCTGACTTTGTGGGAGCTGAACGATCTCATGGCGTACTGGAAGGATTACCCACCGACTCATGTTCTAGTAGGCGCATACCTGATGAACGGTAAGAAAAGCTCTGCAGGCAAAACTCGCCGGCAAGGCCAGAGCAATTTTGATGAACTGACGCAGGCTGTTTCTTTTGCCGGAGGAAGTGTTACTCAAAAGCTTCCGCAGTTTTATAAGGCATAACTTTATAAGGCGTTGCGTGCCGATAATGAAGCGCAAAACTTTAGATATTACGGTTGTGCCAGATCGTTCACTTTTTGCTTTGCAAATGCGGAAATGTTCATTAGTATCTCGCTTTCCAAAGGAGAGTAACTCATGCGCCAAGCTGGGATCAGGGTTCGAATCGGCCTTAAACGGAGTGCGGGAGGAAACATAATCAGAGTTTCGAGTTTGCTCCTCTTCGTTCTTCTCGTCTTCTCAGTAGGGTTCTCGAATGAAACGGACACGAAGGCGATAACGGACGCCCTGAATCTATCGATGAATAAGGACTCGATCAAGCTTGTTTATGCGATTGGACGAGTCAATGGAAAATGTAGCAGTTTCACAAAGCTGGAACCCATTCCTGCGCAGATCGACTTTCTTGCTGCACAAAAGGCTGGTTTAGTGACTATTGCGCCGGATGGCCCTGATTTCTGGAAAGTTGAGCTGGCAAATGCCAAGCCGCAGGTGCTGGAGAATTTAAAGAAGGCCAAATATAACGAGAAAGATGGGTGCCGGTCTCTTTCCATGGCGGATACCGTCGCGACAAAATCCGTTGTGGAAATCAAAAGTATCCACGAGGTTACCAGTCAAAAGTCTGAAGTTGAGTTTACCTGGAAATGGGTACTGGCTCCCACCGGCGTCAAGCTCATCGATAATCTTTCGCAGAAGGAGTTAGCACAGCTCAATGACAATTTGAGGAACCCAGCTCTCCTCATGCGGCATGACGAGACCTTTAATTTGATGGATATACGACAAAGCACCACGCCGCGGCCGGGAAAGAAGATGTTGAAGAAATCCGGCGACGGCTGGGTCCTGGATGAGTAATCGTCACTGTTTCGAAACTTACAAAGGCAGCCTGCGGGCTGCTTTTTATTTGCCGCCAACCTACCGAGGAAAATCCATGCCAGAGTTTCCCGATCAAATCACCGGTGATGCCGGCGAACTTACAAGCGAAACGTTGGACAAGGCCGTTGAACAACGTGCGCTGCCGCCGCTTTATTTTTAACGTGTCCCGCATCGTCGGCATCTACTTTTGATAGCGCTTCAAGACCGCATCGTGCAAAAGGCCCCGTTTCCCCGTAGCAATCTCGCTGGCAACCAGATTCCTATCAGCGTGGAATTCCGCGACGGCATCGGAGTAGCGCTTATCCTTGGGATCCAGTACTACCCACGCGCTTTTCAGCCAGAGGTCACTTGCCTCTTCCAGTAAGAGATCCAGGCTGGCATGCAAGTCCGGGTCTGAAACTCTGTCTCGGGCTAATCTAGCCCGGTGTAGCTTGATTTTGTGATTTGATGCTTTTACGCGCTGCTCGAAATCAGGCTCGCCCGCGTGTGACAAAACCGCTTCCAGGCTGGCCTCATAATCGTCAATCGCATGGAGCGCAACCAAGGCAGGTGGCTCCGCTCCTGCTTTCGGGTGCGATGTCTGTGCCGGTGCGCTACCGGCCATGATCGAGATTGCCAAGATCGCGGAGAGAGGCGTCCAGAGTTTTGCGATTGTCATGGCGTCAGATTCTATATGTGTTCGATTGCGTTGGTCTATTGTTTTCCGGTGTTCAACTTAAACAGAGTCGCTTTACTTTCTTCCGCATACTGAGCGATCTAGAAGCGGCTTTTCTTCAGATTTTTAATGTGCCTTATCTAGAAACACGGAGAGTCACTCCCATGGCTGACAATGAAGTTTCCATAAAGTTCACCGGCGATTCAAGCGGCGCTGAAGATGCCGCTAAGACGACAAAGGAACAGGTAGACAAAGCAACTGAGTCCTTAAAAATACTGGAAGACCTTCTCGGCGTTAAGATTCCTGATTCAGTTACAAAAATGCTTTCCGCAAGCAAGTTGATTGCCCCGGCCCTAACTGCCGCCTTCGAACCCTTGGCCATCATCTCTCTTGGGGTTGCTCTGATCGACGTTACAGATAAGGTTTCAAAGTTTGTCGGTGATGTCTTAACCGGCGCCGATGACTTGCGCAGATTTGATGATCAGCTAAAGACTGAGAACAAAACTCTTGAGGAATATGCGCGCAAGACAAAAGAGGCCAGTCGCGCTCTGGAACTGCTGAATGCGCCCGACCAAAAGACTAGAAATGCTCTAAAGCTGCAGTTTCAAATTGAAGATCAGGGCGGCTCGGCAGCACAGCTTCAAGAATTGTTAAAGACCAAGACTGTGGAACTGCAACAGTTGCTGCACAAAACGACAACAGAAACCGTGGGAGATGCGGCCACGGGAATGACGACAGAGATTGAGACACTTGTTTCCGAGACTCGGCAAGGTAAGGAAGAAATCGAGCAGCTTTCCAGTGCAATTGTTCTGCTGGGCGCAAGACAAAAAGAGGCCGCAGCGGAAGAAGCGCTGACCAGCAAGCAAAACCAGAATGATCTTGCTAGAGAATCATCGCAACGGGCCGCAATCGCCTCGCAGCAGAAAGGTCTCGCCGCACAACGATCGGCACAGCGAGCAGCGGCTGCAGCTGAAGAGCAGAAATTCTTTGATGATGCGCTTCATCGTCACAACAAGATTCTGACTGCAAAACAGCTCGAAAACCAGGCGGCAAAGGAAGACGTGACGGCCGCAGAAGCGCTTGCCCGGTACAACGAACAGCAACTTAAAGCTGCTCAGCAGGAAGCCGCTCTTGCCGAAAAAAACGCAGAGAACAACGCAAAAATCGAGCAGCTCCATCGCGATATTGCGGACAGTCAAGCGAAGCACAATGCCGCTTTGTCGGTCGCACTGGGATATACGACCCAGGAGAAGGCGGACACACAGGCATTGGCGACACTGGAAAAAGACAAATCCGCAGCCATTGGTGATATCAATAGCCGCCTTAACGCGCAGATTGGGATCGTAAAGAACCTCGGGACGGCGACCATGAACGGCATGCTTGGCTCGCCGGAGCAAAGGGCCGCTTACCAGAAGGCCGTTCTCGAATATCAGAAGCTGAAAATTGAAGAGTTAAATCTTGAGAAAAAGTATGACGACCAGATTGCGGCATTGCAGCTAAAGCTAGCGAACACCTTTAGCGCCCAATTCCGCAAGCAGCTGCTGAACTGGCAGGAAATCAACAAAGAGCTGGGGCAGACGTTCCAGACAACATTGAACGGGCTGAATTCCAACCTGGCGTCGTTTATTACCACCGGCAAGGCCAACTGGAAGCAGCTTGCCTCCAGCGCGATTGAAAGCATAGTTCAGATCGGGTTGCAGTATGCGGAATCGCAACTCCTGATGGCCATCATTGGGAAGGGCGCAGCCGACACGGAAACGCGGACCAAAGCAGAGAGTGGGCTGGCACAAGTTGAAATAGCTGCGGATGTAGCCATGGCAAACGCGTATGCGGCTAACGCAGCCTTGCCGATGGTTGCGGCCGCGATGTCCGTTGCGGCTGGGGCAGTTGTTCGGAGCTTCGCCGCACCAATCGCCGCCGTAGGTGCCAAATCTTCGTCTGGCGGCGACTGGCGAGTGG
>DASXIL010000478.1:0-4620 GCA_036497985.1 Candidatus Angelobacter sp.
TTGCCGAAAATCCCGTTAAACGCAAAACTGTACGGAGTGGCGTTGGCCAGCGACTGCTCCATCAATCCCATGCGGTTGAAGCTGGTGAACTTGAAATAAATTGTTGTTCCTACCAGCGTGGGATCGGCTTCCCAGACAAAAACTCCATTGTCCAGCCGAAGAAACACGGAACCTGCGTTGTGCGTTCCGACAGGCGAGCCGAAGACTCCACGCCTGAGTCGCGCTGCCACTACTGCTGTCCCGCCGGATGTGTATGCGCCGCTTCCGATGCTGCCGCTCAGCGTGAAATTATTGGCATCGACCACGGTGATCACCCATGTTCCATTTGCCGCCGTGTTCCCGCCGACGCCGGCAATCACTACGGTTTCACCCGTATTGAAGCCGTGGTTCGCCACGGTGATCTTGATCGGACTGGCATTGCTGGCCGCGGTGATTGCCCCCGGCGAGCCATGAGCGCCAAGATCGTAACGATAAGCACCGGTAAGAGTGGCGTCTTCATAGCTGATCAGTTCGCCATCCACGTAGCAAAGCGTGCGGAAATTATCACAGTCCGATTGTGTGCCGGAGTTCAAAATGCCCGTGGACTGCGTTAAGTCAACAGCTAGCGTATGTGTTGTGTCAGGATCGGCCGCCGACAACAGTTGCGCGGTGAGGACGCCCATGCGCGAAGGGCCGTACATCTTGCCGAGTTGCACGTAATTGCTGTTGTCCGGCGATATCCAAACGGAAGCGCCACCCCAATCCTGATTCACCGCCACGCCGCCGGAAGTGTATGTGCCACTGCCGATGGAGCCATTCAGCGTGAAATTGTTTGGATCGACCACGGTAACAGTCCATGTGCCGTTCGCCGCGGTGATTCCGCCAACTCCGGAGATGGTAGTTTTCTGTCCTGTCTTATAGCCGTGATTTGCGGCTGTGATCTGGATCGGCGAAGGCGGCAGAGGCGGCGGCGCAGGGTACGTTACTGCCGTGATTGTTACTGTAGGTCCACAAACGCCGAGCCACACTTCATAATTGCCAGTGAGCGAGAGACGATCATTCGCTTCAAAAATAATCGGCGTGCTTACCGCGCCGGGATCTGAATTGGCTTGCGTAATAAATCCTGCGCCAGGCTGATGCGGATACAGCGTTGGCGCCGCCGTTCCCCAGGGAAAGTCTTCACAATCCACTTCGAGTTTGCCGGAATCGTCTTCCCGCATGGCCGTGATCCGCACCGGCTTTTTGCTGTAACCCAATTCCGGAATGGTGAGCGTGACCAGGTCCATGGGCTCAAGCAGGTTGAATTGCCAGCCCAGAGAAAACGTGTATGTCGCGCGAATTTCCACCGAGCGCTTGCGCAGAAGATTGGCCGCAAACTTGGCCACTGTGGTGGTGGTGATCGAATGCGCCTGCACGGGTGATGCCTTGCGCAAACCGTAAAGCGCAATCATGGCATCGTCTTTGTCCTCTGCAACGTCTGGATTGTAATCGTTAGCGCGATTGGCAAATTCAATGGAAACAGAATTCATCACGTCCGCAACGGATGGCCGCTTGATCACTACCGGCGTCAACAAGTCGCTAGTGGTAAGGTCATAGACAGGTGCGGTGTTTGGGATGAATGTCGCCCCGTTGCCGACCGCCGTCGTATCTCCATAAGGAACGATCTTCAGAACGCCTTCACTCCACACCGCTGCTGCGTTAGTGATATCGAGAATTTCCTGTATCCAATCGCTGGCGGCTTTTTGTGCGTCCAATACAGGCGAAAGAAACAGGCCATTGGCAGTGCAGAAATTCCGGTATTGCGTGAGGTCGCCCGGAGTTACCACACCGGCCAGTCCATAAAACTGATTAGCCAGAAGATCGGCAATAATCACTGAAGGCTCTGCATCGGCGATGCCAGCGCCAAAAGTGACAGCGCTCAGCACTTCAAAGCTCAAATTCGGCAGTGTGCCGGATTCGCCTAGGTCCATGGCGGACGCGGCGACGTAAGCGATGCCGTTATAGCCAAGATCCTGGCCGGGATGCTGCGACGTGAGATAGCTCCACGGCGTCTGCGGGCGAGAGCCGGTGAATAACGTAAGGCTCAATTTCTGCTGTGGCTGCCCATTCGAGTTGGAATCCGGCACCGAGTAAACGTAGTTAATGGTCATCACCTTGCCGGCATCGGCAGCCGAGAAAGTAAAGACTGCGCCGGATTGCATGAACTGGCCCGCGCCGGGAGAGCTGCTTACCTGCATCATGGGCGTTTGCTGCGTTCCAGAAAAGGGCACCGAGCCATCCGAGCCGAAATCGGTTTGCGAGAAGCTGTAAGCGTCCACTCTGCCTACGCCTCGGTGCGAATGAAATACTCCCGTTCCTGGAGGCGTGACCGTAATTCCTCCGCCGCCGCCCGGAACCGTAAATGGGACCGTGGCGGTGATCAGCGTCAACTTTCCTTTGGTGTCCCAGACATTATGAATATTCAGGATTGGCCCCTGACACAGCGCCATCGCGACTGCGGTTTGATACGTGTACGTAGTGTTGCTGATGGCATTGCCGCCGCCGGAGCCCAGCCCTTTGCCGCCAACCTTGGTGGTGGACGTGTGCGGAATCGCCGCGAAATCGCCAGCCCAGATTAGCCGCGCTGCAATGCGGTTCTGCCCGTAGAGAATTGGGATCACCTGGCCATACGAGCTGGTTTGCACGCGCAACGCGGAAAGCAGATTCGGTTTCGCCGCAAGAGCGCTCTTTCCGCCGCCTTTTCCGCCCATCAAAGCCATACGCCGACCCTCGTCTTTTCTGGTGTTTATAAGTTGACTGTCATCGGTGAATCGTCGTTGAGCCGACGCGCCGCTTCCATCGCTGCTACTGGCCGCACTTCAAAACATTTGTGTTCCCTGCCCAGCAGTTCGCCATCGCGCAAAGCATCGCTCAAAAGAACGCCGTGCGGAATGTAGGCGTGGATGACGATCGGCCATTCCACAACGATGGCGCCGTGGGAATAAGTGCGGCCGAATCGAAAAACAATAAAGTCTGCCGGCTGTGGCGGAGCGTCTGTTTCCGTCACAAACTTTTCAATTTCATTCAAATAGAGTTCTTCACTTCGATGCAGGTGCCACTGCACCGAGTATTGCGGCGGTCTATACTCCCGCGGCAACACGCCGCACTCCTGATACACAGCCAGTGGAAACATCGCGCAATCCGCGCCTGCGTGCTTGACTCGCGCGTGGTGGTGATATGGAGTGCCCAGCCACTCCTTGGCTGCGCGCACAATATTGTTTCGCTGCGCTCTCGACAGTCTCTGCATTTGATGGTTCCTCCTAAATAGCAGTTTCCGGAGCAGGCACGTAAGGAAAGCCCTCAAAGTTGACCAGATTGGAAAATTTTGGGGATGCACAGGTAGCTTGAGTTTTGTCGCATCCTGGATAGGCCACAAACGTATCTCCTGCACTTGGCAGAAAAGGCAGCGGAGAATTGAAAGTAAAAAACTGGGTGGGCGCGCCAAAGTATGTCTTCACTGCTTTGACTAACCCTGCGTTCGCGCCTGACGTGAAAACAATTTGCCCATTATCGTAATAGGTCTCCAATTTCACCGAATTTGAAAGCAGCTTATTGACCGTGCTCCCGGCCTGTACCACGTTGGCTTCCGCAAAGCTGGCCTTGATCAACCCGCAGCGCGCATCAAAGAGGGTGTTCGTGCAGCCGGGCTGCAGAATTACCGCCGGCAACTGCATGCTTAGGTAAGCCGTACCGGCGCTGACTGAGAGCTTTGCCGACGAGCGGGTAAGTTCATCCAGCGCGCCGATGAAGCCGGAAAATCTCACAACGGTACCGATCTGGTTCGAGGCGGAGTCCATGAATAAGCGGTCTATGCGAAAAGCCGCACCATCGAACAGGCCCTGGCCAATAGCTTGCAGGATCGGCACGCCATTGATGACATCAGTCAGGCTTGCTTCGATTGTGACCTCCAGAGTCGCCACGTCCATGCCAAGCTTTTCTTCTATCGCCGATCGGGCGATATTCGGCGGGCCGGTCAGGAATGTATTTCCCAGCACCGTCAGGTTTGTGTCCCAGCTTGTGTAGCGCAGCGCTGTGCCGTTCTTGAGAGTAATGGTGTAAAGATCGGCCATGCGGATTTCTGTTGCGCTCTGGAGCCACGTGACCAGGTTGTTGCCGCCGATATTTGTGGGTGTTTTCATATCAAACCTTTGAACCACAAAGGACACAGAGAAACACAAGGAGGCTTCGCTCGGTACGAGTCAAAAACCTTCGTGGTCCTTCGTGTCCTTTGTGGTAAAAACCTTTTATTTCCTGACTGAAATCAGCTGCACTTCCTTGCACTCGTACAGGTTGAAATAGAAGTTTGAGAATTCAATCCCTTCACGCGTTCCGCTGGCAGAACTGCCTCGCGACGTTCCGGCGTCAAACCGCACGCGGTGCAGAAAAGTAAAGTCCGCCGTGATGGAATGCCCTGCTGCCGGTGCAGCCGTGAACTGCACCAGACCGTTGGTGATCGTGTAAGCATTCGTGGCTTGCACCGTTCCGTTATCGTAGACAGTCGCTGTTTGGTTCGCCGGGTTCTGGCAGGCTTCCAGGAAGCCGCCGAAGTTGCGCGTGAGTTGAAAGTTCTTCGTTACTCCGTCCCCGGTGCCGATGGGCTGC
>DASXIL010000479.1:0-5306 GCA_036497985.1 Candidatus Angelobacter sp.
GCCTATGAAGCGTCCATAAAAAAGATGTCGTCGCTGGGAGCCAAGCTCTTGCTGCCCGCCCACAACGTACCGGTGGCCGATCCTGCTGACCTGCCTCGTGTGTTGGTCGCAATCCAACAAGCCCGCAGCGGCAAGATGAAGCCCGTCAAAGCCGAGCACTGGTCAGAGTATAAATTTGAAGGATTCTCGTTTTTGCTGAGCAAATAGCAAATGGCAATTAGCAATTGGCCAAATCCGTCATGCCGGGATCGTTGGCTAAAGGCCAAGAGCTAAGAGCCAAAAGCTAATTGCCAATTGCTAATTGCTTAGCTGCTCTTTGCTGATGGCTGAGCGCTGATGGCTGAATGCTCCCTTTCCAACAACGCCGCTTTCCTCTTCACTCCCCAACGATATCCAGCAAGGCTGCCATTCTTCTGCACCACGCGGTGGCACGGCACCACCACGGCGACAGGATTCGAGCCACAGGCATTTGCCACGGCGCGCACGGCTTTAGGCCGGCCAATCGTCTTTGCCAGTTCCGTATAACTCCGCGTTTGCCCGGATGGTATCCGTTGCAGCTCTTTCCACACCATCTGCTGAAATGCGGTGCCGCGCAGATCGAGAGGAATATTCAACGGTGCAGCCGATCCTTTCAGCAATTGTTTTATCTGTTTTGCCACCGGCTCCAGCCCTGCGTCGTCGCGACGGATCTCCGCGGCCTCAAAGTCATGTTTCAGTTCGCGCAGCAATGCGGCTTCATTTTCGCCAAATCGCACGGCGCAGACGCCGCGTGCCGTAGTGGCCACCATCAGCTTGCCCAACTCGGTCGAGATCACGGTGCAGCGAATCTCAACTCCTTCTCCGCCACGACGAAACGCCGAAGGCGTCATCCCCAACTGCGCCGGGATGCTTTCATATGCGCGGCTGCTGGAACTGTAACCAGCTTCGTAAATTGCCTCGGTCACGCTGCCTTCGCCCAGCAACGCTTCGCGAAATTTCCCCGCGCGCCTCGCCTGCTGATACTCCCGCGGACTGATCCCCAGGATTCGTTTAAACAGCCGTTGAAAATGAAACGGGCTGATCGCCACGTGGCGCGAGATCGCCGTCAAACTCAGCGTGATGTCCAGATTCTGGTCAATGTACCGGCAGGCCGCTTCCACTTTCTGCGTCTGCCGATTGCGTTCCTGCGGCGTGCAACGTTGGCAGGGCCGATATCCCTGCTGCTGTGCCTGCGTGGGCGAATCAAAAAATTCCACGTTCTCGCGCTTCGGCCGCCGGCTGGGGCATGAAGGACGGCAAAACACGCCGGTCGATTTCACCGCGTAAACAAAGCGGCCATCCGCCTTGGCGTCATGCGCCAATACGAGGTTCCATTTTTGATTTGGGCTGCCTGATGTCATTTGCATTTGCATATATTTTCTCGCAACCCCACTTTACGGTTTGCGAAGAATGCAGACTATCCGCTGCTTGCGCTCAAACTAATTTTGTCACTGCTTCAACCGCTGCCAAAAAATAAAACGCGAGTCCTAGCCAAATGGCGGATGCGCCTGCTTCCACGATTGTTTCATACTGCAATTGACAGAACAAAAGACCAAAAAGGAAATCTGTATGGAAAATATCTGGAGCAAGCTTTCAAACGAACTGGCTGAAGTTTCAGCAACGGCGGGCAAGTCAGTAGTAGCGGTGCAGGGCACGCGTCATCCTTCCAGTGGCATTGTGATTGCCAAAGACGCAGTCGTCGCCGCCAGCCATGCCGTCCGTCGCGACGATGAGATCACCGTGATTACCGCGCCGGGGCAAAAATTTTCAGCCCGCGTCAGCGGGCGCGATCCCAGTACCGACCTCGTGGTCCTGCGTCTGCAACAGCCGCTCGACGCGCCAGCCATCCGCTGGGCATCCACTTCAAGCTTGCGAGTTGGCGAACTCGTGCTTGCCCTGGCCCGTACGCGGCGCGGCCACATCGTCGCCAGTTCCGGAATCCTCTCCGGCTTGATCAACGGCCCCATGCGCACGTGGCGCGGCGGTGAAATTGACCAGTTTATCCGTCCCGATCTCACCATGTATCCCGGCTTCTCCGGCGGCCAGCTGGTCAATAGCCAAGGAGAACTTCTGGGCATGAACACCGCGGGACTGCATCGCTCGGGCCTCACCGTACCTTCATCCACGGTACAGCGCGTTTCTGCTGAACTGCTGGAAAAAGGCGGTATCCAGCGGCCATACCTGGGCCTTGCCATGCAGGCCGCGCCGCTGCCGGAATCTTTGCGGACTCGCCTGAATCTAACCGCCAGTGAAGGATTGCTGGTTGTCCACGTTGAGCCAGCCAGCCCCGCGGATAAAGCCGGGATTTTCCTGGGCGATGTGCTGATCACGTTGGCCGGCAAGCCGGCGGCTGACATTGATTCGGTACAAAGTATTTTGCGCTCTCACAAACCGGGCGATTCACTGGAAGCAAGCTTCATTCACGGCGGCGCAATCGCCACAAGCAGCTTGCGACTGGAAGCCCGCGCCGCGTAGCGATTCGGCCAACTTTCTGCGCCGGGCCGAGTGACGCGGCAAGAACAGATGGATATGAGAGAGGACATTTCGTTACGTGTGCTTGTGGTCGCAGGCACGTCCGCGCGGCGTGCCCACCTTGCCGCCGTAATATCCCGTGCGCTGCGCGGCGTGAATGTCATTTGCGACTCCCAAATCTCATCGGCAAAATTTGCCGCTTCCAAGTCCAACATCCTGGTGGCTGACCTGGATACTCCAGCCTCGGCCGCCGCGATGCTTGCTTTCCTTCAAGATGCTCCCGCCGGTGAAGGTTCGGTTGCGTTGATCGACGGTCCCGATCCGGCATGGGTGCGGCGCGCCCTAAGGGCGTCAATCCATGCCATCATCTCGCGTGACGCCAATGCCGAAGACATGCAAATGGCACTGCAGGCCGCCGAGGCTGGGTTCGTGCTTCTACATCCCACTTCTGTCCAGGGCCTGCTGCAAAAGAATGCGCTTGCCGAAATCAACGATATAAGCGGCGAAGGCATCGCCCAAGAAGATCTTGCCCCTGAAGACATGATTGAAGATTTGACTGTCCGGGAATCTGAGGTTCTGCGCCTGGTAAGTATCGGACTGGGCAACAAAGAGATTGCCACTCGACTGGCGATCTCAGAGCATACCGCCAAATTTCACATCAGCTCCATCCTGAGCAAGTTGCACGCAGGCAGCCGGACTGAAGCCGTGAGCCTGGGAATTCGAAAAGGGTTGATCCCAATCTGAGGACCCAGGACATTTCTTAGCTTCTGAATCTATTAGAACTTTCTTAACTATATCGGCAAAGAAGTCATGGGGGCGGTGTACCAGTGCCCACTCTATACTCGCTGTAGACCAGCTCTATAGAATGCCATATTCCTGCTACTACTCTGGATCAGTTCACTGCCCGGTTCGTCCCAATGCCCTAGCCCCCATGAGGGGATATTCACAGGTGAAATGCATGGTATGCTCAAGATGCCACTCGTCTGCAAACGCTCGGATTAGAGCAGGAGTAAACGAGAAGAATGGATTCCCCGTCTACCACTCGCCTGCGCGTGATCTCGTGGGTCAATACGTTTCTGCTGCCTGTGGCAGCCTGGAGCGCTGCCCGCTATAGCCTTTCATTCTTTCATCCCGGAGTGGGAGTATTTTTCATTGCCGCCGCTTGCATTTCAGCTGTCATTGGCGGCCTGCCCGCTGCGGTAACTGGTGCATTGCTGAACACCGCTGCCCTGGTCGGATTCTCTTATCTTTATCAGCCAGAGATTTCCACAACCAGCAATGAACTCTGGGCAGCTCTGCTCATCGCCGTAACATTGGTCGTCGGCCTGGCCCGGCAAAAGTGGTCGACGGCTGAAATGATTGCCGGCAGGCTCAGCTCTGACCTTGCCCGGATGCGCGATGAGTTGGAATCGCAGCGCAGCGACCTCAAACGCTTTCACGATCTCAGCGTGCGCCTCTCCAGCAATTTGGAATTGCAGCGCTTGTTGAATGACGTTCTGACTTCCATCGCCGCTCTGCAAAAAACCGATCTTGGCATGCTGCTGCTTCTGCCTGAGCGCTCCAGCAAAACTCTTCAGGTGGCCACCTTCGCCGGATTCACCGCAGAGCAGATCAAGTCGTTCGGTGACCTGCCTGCGTCATTCTTCTCTCCGGAACACCGCGTATTGATTGAAGACATTGATAAGGCCGGAACATATTTCCCGTTCGTGGATGCCGCCGTACAAGTTGGATTCAGGTCGGTTTTCAGCACGCCCATCGTCAATGCCCACGGCGACGCACTCGGCGTGGTGGTAACGTTCTTCCGCAAGCCGCATACTCCCAGCGACCGTCAATCGCGCCTCGTGGAGCTTTACGCACGGCAAGCCGCTAACGCACTTGATAACGCGCGCTTGTACCATGATTCGCTCCAAACTCTTGCCGCGGAACAGCAACGCACCGCGGTATTGCGCGCATTGGCGGAAGCTTCCGTTCAGATCAACTCCGTGGTGGCGCTGGATTCCCTGCTGCAAGTCATCACCGATCAGGCGCGCAACATTATTGGCGCGCGGCAGGCCCTCACCACGCTTCTTCCAAAGGGCGAATGGAACCGCAGCATTACCTGTGTCTCCGTGGCGGAAGGGCAAACCGCTCTTGAGTTCGCAAAGGAGAGCTCTGAGATGTTTGTGCTGGCCTGCAAACTCAACAAACCTGTGCGGCTGAATGCCGGAGAACGGGCCAACACATGGGGTCCAGTGCGTCGCGCCACGGATGCCACACGTTACGGATGGCTGGCTGCTCCACTGCTCACGCGTGATGGACGCAATCTTGGGTTGATCCAGCTTTCACAAAAACTCAGCGGGGAATTTTCTCACTACGACGAAGCTATTCTCGTCCAGCTCACGCACATGGCATCCGTGGCCATTGATAATGTGCGGCTTTACCGTGAAGCGCAGGAGCAGATTGCCGAAACCAAGCGCGCGCAGGAGATGCTGGAGCGCGGCAAGGAGAGCATGCAGCTGGCGCAGCAATACGTCGGCATTGGAATCTGGGAATGGGACCTGCAAACCGGCGAACTGGCGTGGTCAGATGAAATCCGGCGTCTGCACGGAATCGAAGTGGAAAAATTCGATGGCCGCTATGAAAGCTGGATGGAAAGCATTGTTCCTGAATACCGCCAGCAGGTGCATCAGTCAATTACCAACGCGCTGGCCAGCAAGAGCGAGTATGAAGTCCAATATCGCGTTTACATGGCGGATAAAACTCTGCACTGGCTGGAAGCCCGCGGACGCATCATCGTGATAAGTGACCTGCCCGTGCGCATGCTGGGCGTGGCCATG
>DASXIL010000480.1:0-6025 GCA_036497985.1 Candidatus Angelobacter sp.
AAGCACCCGGCCTTCTTCCACGCGGGCAACTATCGGCGGGTCGTTGTGGCGAAGGCGTGCGGCGAGTTCGTCCGCGCTTAGCGAGTCAGCGGTGACAGCCAGCAGGAAAGTCGGCAGGGACGACGTAGGCGCGGAGCCGCCGCCGACCAGCGATTCACCGGAGATAATTGTGGTCTTCAAATGCGCGCCAGAGCTGAGCTGCTTTTGCATGGACTCCGCGCGCACACAGATATCCGTCGCAGAGAGCTGCATCATACGAGCAAAGGGAATGGCATCGTGGTTCTGGCGAATGTATTCCATCAGCGTGCCTTCCAGCGCCGCGTAGGTTAGCTTGTCCACGCGCAGGGCGCGGAAGAGCGGGTTGGAGCGCACGCGCTTGATCAGCGCTTCACGTCCGCTGAGCAGGCCGGCCTGCGGACCGCCCAGCATTTTGTCGCCGCTATAAGTAATGAGGTCGGCGCCGGCGCGGAGGCTGTCCATCACGCCGCTTTCATTCACGCCCAGCGCGCGCAGTTGAATCATTGCGCCGCCGCCCAGGTCTTCCATCAGCGGAATATTGTGCTTGCGCCCGAGCGCGGCCAGCTCTTCCAGTGACGGCTGTTCGGTGAATCCGATGATGGCGAAATTCGAGCGATGCACGCGCAGCAACAGGCGCGTCTTGTCAGTGATGGCGTTTTCATAATCAGCCAGGCGTGTGCGGTTTGTGGTGCCGACCTCGCGCAGCACGGCCCCGGACTTGGCCATCACGTCCGGCACACGGAACGAGCCGCCGATTTCTACCAGCTCTCCGCGTGAGACGATAACTTCGCCGCCTTCAGCCAGCGTGTTTAGAGCCAGCATGACCGCCGCCGCGCAGTTATTGACCACCACGGTGCGAATGCCGCTCACGCCATCCTGATTGAGCAGCCGCGAGAACAGGCGCTCCACGTGGACATCGCGCTTGCCGCGCTCGCCTGCGGCAATATCAAATTCCAAGTTGGAGTAGCCGCCCACAACCTCAGCAATACGCTTGATGGCGGATTCGGCTAGCGGCGCGCGCCCAAGATTCGTATGCAGGATCACGCCCGTGGCGTTGATGACCGGCTTGAGAGAAAATTCCATCGTGCGGCTCAGATGCTGTTCAATGGCTTGCGACAGGTGCTCAATTGCAAGTTGCACTGCCTGCGGCGTAGCCAGCGTACCCGAATTTATTTCATCACGCAGGCTTGCCAGCACGGCGCGGACGGAGTCGGTGACAGCGGGTTGGCCTTCGCGGGCCAGCAGCTCAGCCCGATCGGAGCTTTTCAGCACATCGTCCACTGAAGGGAGCAGGCGGTAGAGATCGGATTTGGGAACGGTCGTCATCGAAAAGACATTATTCCACGGACGAACCAGTAATTAACATCTTGAGATTCAGAGGTATCTTTCTGGAGAATAGATAAGATTAGCCGCGAATCAACGCGAATAGACACGAATCAAACAGAAACGAATCAGGCCAGTGTTAGGCTGCCGGGAAATTTTTGTTGCAATAGGGTTCCCTCGCTCCGCTCGGGATGTAAGAAAAATCACCCCACCTCCACCAACCCATATCTCCTCTGCCAATGCTGGCGGAGATGCTGCATCACCCTCTGTCGATCTGAGAGAGTGATCTCCGGATCGGATTCAGACACCAGCTTGGCAGCTTCAACCTTGGCCAGTTCCAGCAGGTTGCGGTCACGCAGGATGTTGGCGATGCGCAGTCCGGGCATGCCCGCCTGCTTGGTGCCGAAAAATTCACCGGGGCCGCGCAGTTCAAGATCAAGCTCGGCGATTTCAAAGCCATCCTGCGTGCGCACCATTTCATTGAGACGACGCTCTGCTTCCGGCGAAACTTTGCCGCCAGTCATTAGCACGCAATAGGACTTGGCCGCGCCGCGCCCGATGCGTCCGCGCAGCTGATGTAGCTGGGAAAGCCCGAAACGCTCCGCGTGTTCGACCACCATCACCGTGGCGTTGGGCACATCCACGCCGACTTCAATGACCGTGGTGGAAACCAGAACGTCAATCTCACCGGCCTTGAAACGGTGCATGGCGGCTTCTTTTTCTTCTGGGCTCAGCCGGCCATGCAGCAGGCCGACTCGCAGATCAGGAAAAACTTTCTTCCGCAACTCGTCATACATGTGAAGAGCGGCCTTCAGGCCTGTTTTGGAGCGCGCACCCGAGGGCTCGGCGGCAAATTCCATCTCCTGCTGCTCCGCCGGAGCGCCCTCAATCACAGGATAGACAACATACGCCTGACGCCCGAGCTTTGCCTGTTTGCGAACAAAATCCCAGACTTCATCGGCGCGCTGGTCGGAAATTTTTCGCGTAGTAATCGGCGTGCGTCCGGGAGGCATTTCATCGATCACGCTGGTATCAAGATCGCCATAGAGCGTGAGAGCAAGCGTGCGCGGAATGGGTGTGGCGGTCATAACCAGCGTGTCGGGCTCCGCATCACCTTTTTTCATCAGCTTGAAACGCTGCATCACGCCGAAACGGTGCTGCTCATCGACGATGACCAAACCCAGTTTGTGAAACTCGACTTTTTCCTGGATCAGCGCATGCGTGCCGATGACCAGATGAACGTCACCGCGCGCAATGTGGCGACGGGCGCTACGCTTCATGTCTTCATCCAGCGAGCCGGTCAGGAGCAGGATGCGATAGCCCGCAACATCTTCCAGAATCCGCCGCGCGGAGAAATAATGCTGTGTGGCCAGGATTTCCGTGGGCGCCATCAACGCCACCTGGTAGCCGTTTTCAATCGCGATGACGGCCGCTTGCAATGCAACGATGGTCTTGCCCGAGCCCACGTCGCCCTGAAGCAGCCGACGCATAGGTGAAGGGTGCTGCATATCATGCGCGATTTCTCCGAGCACGCGTTTCTGTGCGCCAGTGGGCTTGAAGGGCAGAGTTTTCTTCAGCGCCTCGCGAACATTTGCCGTAAGCGCGAAAGGAATGCCTGGGCGCTCACGCATCTTGCGGCGTTTGAGTTCCAGTCCCACTTCAAGGAAGAAGAGCTCTTCAAAGATAAGGCGCTTGTGCGCCGGCGTGGCTTGGTTTTGCAGGGCGGCAAATGATTCTCCTTCTGGAGGAAAATGCACTTGCGCAAATGCAGGCCGGCGATCGAGCAAGTTCAGACGGCGAGAGATCGCGGGCGGAATGCCGTCAGGAATGTCCGCCGCAAGATTTTCCAGTGCGCCGTGAATGATGCGACGGAACCAGCGCGAGGTGAGCTTGGCATTGGCTGCAGATTCATAGATCGGGACGATGCGGCCGACTTCAAGCGACTCAATGTCTTTGGTGCTTTCCAAGTAGAGTTCGCCTTCGCCGCCGCCGTCCAAGAGTTCGAACTGGGGTTGGGTGATCTGCAGGCCACGGCTTTTCCAGCCTTCTTCTACCTTGCCATACAGCGCCACGAGCTGGCCGGGCTTGAAGCGGTCACGGAGATATTCGCCGTGGAACCAGATGCATTTGAGAGTTGAACGTCCCTGGCCGGCGACTAGCTCAAAAATGGGCATACCGTTGCGGGTGCGAAATACGGCGGAGTTGCGGACCTCAGCAATGACGGTGGCCATCTCTCCGGGGCGCAGCTCGCCAATGCCGCGCGGATTCAGCCGGTCTTCATAGCGGAAGGGCAGGTAATAGAGCAGGTCTTCAACAGTGGAGATGTTCTTCTGCGCCAGCCATTCGGCAATGCGCGGACCCACGCCTTTTACGAATTTGACTTCTGTGTTGAGATCCAACATTTCTGTCGCTTCGCTCCAAACCGCTTATGAAGCATATTTCCCTAAAGAGTTACGAGCCCTTGCTGCACGCCGCTCGGCGCGCAAGTCGGCCTCGCGGCATAGCTACCGGTACCGAGATGATGATACTTGAGCCGGGAACTCACCGCAGAGGGCGCGAAGGTCGCAGAGGAACCCCCGATTGTTGCGGGACTGCGATTCACTTACACTGGTGGAGAAAAACTAACCGGCTTCAACGATGAAAAAATGGTTAATTGAGATTGGCTGCATTGTGCTGATGGCGGTTGCCACGGCGAGCGCGTGCGCCCAACAACACGCTCCCTCTTCGGGTACACCCGCGCCTCAGACACAGAGTTTACTGACACCAACAGCCAATGAGTCGCCAACACCTGAGGCTGCGCCCGCTGCAACTATACATAAGCCAAGCGCGGCTGAAACAGCGGTGGCGCAGTTCACTCCCACTAACGATGCCAAAGAGATTGTGCGCAGGTCCATGGAGATTGACCGGCGCACGCTGGACCTGGCGAGAAACTACACCTGCCAGCAGAGGGAGGTCATCAAACACCTGGATAAACATGGGAACGTGAACTCGACCGAGGTCAAGACCTACGACGTTGGTTTCTATTATGGTGAAGAATATTCCCGGCTCATCATGAAGGATGATAAGCCGCTCGATGACAAGGAAAAGAAAAAAGAAGACGAGAAGCTGGAGAAATTTCTTGCCAAGTATCGCAATGAGGGCCCGGAGGAGCGCCAGAAGCGCAGCGACAAGGAGAAAAAAGAACGCCAGGAAAGTCGCGCTTATCGTTTAGACGTGGCCAATGCTTATGACTTCCGCATAGTGGGCGAAGAAGAACTGGAAGGCGTGAATACGTGGGTAATTGAAGCGACGCCGCGCAAAGACTTTAAGCCAACACAACCCCATGCCGACATGCTAAAGAAAATCAAAGGCAAGATGTGGATCGACAAGAAAGAGTACAACTGGATACGCGTTGAGGCTGAAGCCACCGATACGATTTCTTTCGGCCTTTTCCTGTTCCGCATACATCCAGGCTCGCGCTTCAACTTCCAGCAGATGCATTTAAACGATGAAGTGTGGCTGTTGCGCCATCTCTATATCAATGGTGGAGCGCGAATCGCACTGTTGAAGAATGAAGCGATAGAGCAGGAAGATACGTTCTCCAACTACAAGAAATTCAGTTCCACATTCACTATCCTGCCCGGCGTGAAAGAAGTGCCGCCAGAGGAAAAGCACAAATAGCACGCGTTGTGCGCTCGTGAGCCTCGATGAAGCATCGACCCTCCCCGCCTGTCCGCGAGCCGAAACCGCACGATGGCTTTTTCTAACTCATTTTTCCTTTAGTTCGGCATAGAACATACAGCCTAGCTTTCAACGCATATGATCGGAAGTGCAACTTCATACGCACGCAGGAAAAGCTCTTGCGCGTTGAGGTAAAGATCCAAAAGGACTTTGCGATCAGTGCGAAGGAGCAACATGCCTGCGGGCGAACCACGAAACGGCTATAAAAACAAAATTCTTGCATCGTTGCCAAAGGCGGAAATCGCCCGCCTTTCACCCCACTTGTCACCAATTGATCTTCCCACGGGAAAGACATTGATGGACCCCGGACAAGAGATCACATTTGCTTATTTTCTGGAGACAGGACTTGCTTCGATTGTGGTTGCCATGGCAGACGGCACCATGGTTGAAACCGGCATCACGGGCAACGAAGGTATAGTTGGATTCCCGGTATTGCTGGGTACTAAAACCACGCCTACGCGCACATTTATGCAGATTCCGGGGAACGGGTTCAAGATAAAAGCTCATCGCCTGGTGGAGGAGTTTGAAAGATTTGGGCCACTGCATAACAAGATCAATCGGTATTTCCAGGCGCATCTGGTGCAGACAGCGCAGACGGCCGCATGCAATCGCCTGCACGATATTGCCGAAAGACTGGCCCGCTGGCTGTTGATGTGCCATGACCGCATGGAATCCGATCATTTCACCATCACGCATGAATTTCTGGGCCACATGCTGGGAACACCACGCTCCACGGTGACGCTGGCGGCAGGAATCCTGCATAAGTCCGGGCTGATTTCCTATTCGCGCGGAAAGCTGGTTGTGAGAGACCGCAAAGGCATGGAAAAAGCCTCCTGCGAATGCTACCAGACGATCCGCAAAGAATTTGACCGGCTTGGCATTACGTCTGCGCAAACATAAGAATTCATATAAGCCAGTAAATGTGAAGACGGCGCTCTTGCGAGCGCCGTCTTCTTTGCGGGGA
>DASXIL010000481.1:0-3185 GCA_036497985.1 Candidatus Angelobacter sp.
AGAGTGGATCGCGCGCGCAACCGGCACCATGAAGAATGATCCGCGCGTGATGCGTGAAACAGAACGTTACCTGTTCCTGAAAGGCCGTTACGCTGAATCGGCCAAGCTGGGCGAAGTGGCAATCGTGAAGTTGCCGCGTGACCGTGATGCTGCCGTTTACCTTGGCTATGACTATTACAACCTGGGCCGTTACGACGAGGTTCTGGCGCTGGTAAGCCGCTATGAAGGCACTCTGCCCAAGGAAGCGAACTTCCCTTTGCTCGCCGGACACGTCCACAAGCAAAACCAGCTCTTACAGCAGGCAATCGACGATTTCTCTCGGGCACTCGAAAAAGATCCGAAGATGTTTGAAGCACTGGTAAATCGTGGTTACGTCCGCAATGACATGCAGGACGCACAGGGGGCCATCCGCGATTTTGAGCCGGCGCTCAAGATGAATCCTAACAGCGGCATTGCCCGTCTTGGTCTTGCCTTCTCTTATCTGCAGCTGCATCGCTCGCGCGAGGCATTGGAAGAAACCACCAAGGCTGAGAAGCTTCTTGGCTCAATTGGCGCCACGCATATGGCCCGTGCCACGGCCTACCGGCAAATGCGCATTCTGGATAAGGCCATCGCAGAATATCGCGTGGCTCTCAAGGATTCTCCAGACGATCTGAAACTTCATCTGGCGCTGGCAGACGCTCTCTTTCATGCCCGGCACTATGCTCAGTCCATCAACGAGCTGGATGCTTCTCTGAAGCTTTCTCCTGATGATCCGCTCATTTACGCCAACATGGCTTCAGCCTATGCGCAACTGGGCCGTCGCCCTGAAACGTTCAAGTACATCCAGCTGGCGGAGCAGGAAGCCGTGGATCAATCCGCGATCCTCCTGGCGACCGGTGACGCTCTGCTGACTCTGGGCGACCGACCGGCTGCGCTGGAACGCTTTACCCGCGCGCTGGATGCTCCGGACGCCAATCGCGTTGACGTGCGCATTGAATTCGCAAAACTCTTTGTCAATCAGGGCAAGTGTAATGATGCCAAGCAGGAAGTAGCGCTGGCCTTTGCTGAATCGCGTATTGGTGAAGCCTCTCCCGTCACCGCCGATAACCTGGTGGAAGCGGCGAACATTTTCCTGGCCGCCCATGATTTCGATCTGGCCGAGCGCTATTTCGCCAAAGCCAAAGATCTGGGCGCTTCTGATGACACGGTAGCCATTGGCCTGGCCAACACCTACATCGCGCAAGGCAACGATCGAAAGGCCGAACAGGAGTTGGCTGCGCTGGGAAGCTCGGCCGATAACCAGCAGAGCTACGACTATCAGCTGGCCTGGGCAAATATCTATAACCAGCGCCATGACAATGTTAACGCCATCACCGCATTTGCCCGGGCCAACCAGCTTGCGGCAGATGATCCTACCGCTGAACGCGGTTTGTTGCAGGTCTCCGGGCAGGAAGGCACGCCGTTGCCCTGGCGTCCGAGCCTGAGTATTCAAAGCGAGGTGGCGACGGGTGCAATTTTTGAAGACGCCACTCTTTACCAGATGGATAACAAGCTTTTTGGAGCGCCTGTGCCTCCACGGTCGTCGCAGGAGACTGATTTTGGCGCTACGTTCCGGTACCACACCGACCATTTCTTTCCTATCAACGGATACGTTGGTGAGCGCAACTACCGGGGCACGATTTCAATTCCCAGCGAGACTTTGATTGTCCGCCGCAACACCTATGACACGGTCTTCAACCTGGGCACAACGCCGGTGTTTCGCGTAGGCAGCGCCCACGTGATTCTCAATCCCGGCATTGAATTCACTATGCGGCGAGACACGTTATCGCCCATCCAGATGAACCAGGAGCTCTTCCGCCAGTTCCTGTACATGAACACTTCGCCAATCTTTAATTGGCTGACAATACGCGGAAGCGCAATTCATGAATCTGGTCCATTCTCTCTGCAAAACCTCAGCTCGCGCGATCTGGGGGCAAGCCTTGAGTTTGAAGTGTGACGTCCCTGGGGCAACAACGCGCTGATCACGGGCTATTCCGTTCGTGACCTCTTATTCCACCCCACGGTCCGTGAATTTTTCACCACCGACACGTGGGTAGGCATGGAACATAAGTTCGGTGACAAACTGGCGTTGACGGTGCTGGGTAAATACATTCGCTCGTGGCGTGTGCAGGACCTCACCTTTGCCACGGCGCAGGCACTCATACCCGGCGCACGAATTGAATATAAGCGCAACGAGCGCTGGTCCTTCGATGGGTCACTGGACTTTACACGCGGCGAGGGGTTCCACCTCTATGACAACGTTCAGAGTGGATTCCTCATCTCCTATGTAAGGCCTCTTCGCCGCAGCGTAAACGACGTGAATGGACCGCTGAGCGTCGACTACCCGCTGCGTTTTTCCGTAGGCATACAGCAGCAAACTTTTTATGGCTATACCGGAACGGGCGGCACATCGTCGTTCCGCCCGGTGGTTAAACTTTCAATCTTTTAGGTTCTCAGGGCCCAAATGAAAATATGTTTCGTTAGCGGTTTCCCACCCAGCAAAGCGGTGCTCAATGAATACGGCTTTCACGTAGCCAGAGAGCTACAAGCCGATCCCTTGATCAGTTTGACAATCTTATCCGATGAGTATTCCGGCCCGGAGCCGGAGTTGCCGGACTTCGACGTCTACCGCTGCTGGAAAGAAAACCGTCTGAGCAATCACGCGCGGTTGCTGAAGGCAATCCGCGACTGCAAGCCCGACGTCGTCTGGTTCAACCTGGTTTTCTCCAGCTTTGGCAACAAGGAGAACCCTCTGGCCGCCTTTTCCGGTCTTACGCTGCCCGCCATGACGCGCATGGCCGGCTTCTATACGCACGTTACTCTTCACCATCTGATGGACCATATTGACCTGAGCGATGCAGGCGTGCGCAATAAAGCACTCTTTCGCGCTGCCGGGAACATCGCCACGCGCATGCTCCTGATGGC
This sequence comes from Candidatus Angelobacter sp., assembly GCA_036497985.1. GTDB lineage: Bacteria > Acidobacteriota > Terriglobia > Terriglobales > Acidobacteriaceae > Angelobacter. The sequence continues at coordinate 2,947 of DASXIL010000481.1, forward strand.
CAATTCAGTTTCTGTCCTGTTGCCCGCATACCGCCGCACGCTGACAGAAAAATATCGGGGCGAACACATTCACTATCGCGCACATGGAATTCTTTCTGCGCGTCCGGAATTTCCTGATTTCTCACGGCGCGGCAATCCGGAACACCGCATTCTGGCATTCGGAAAGTGGGGGACCTACAAGCGTTGTGAAATGCTTATTGAGGCGTTCGAAGAGCAAGTGGCGCCTGTCTTCCCGCACG
>DASXIL010000482.1:0-9575 GCA_036497985.1 Candidatus Angelobacter sp.
TCTCAATAGTGAGTTGCAGGAGAAATTTGCAGCGCTGCCTTCAGTGAAATCGGTGAGCTATTCATGGGAACCTCTGCTGGCTGGCAGCCTGTGGACCACGGATGTCCATCCGCCCGGAACTGTCGCGGACAAAGTCGCGGACACGGATTACATGCCGGTGGGTCCCCACTTTTTCACGACCATGCGAATCCCTTTCCTTGCCGGACGAGAATTCAACGCTGCAGATTACGCGATTGCGACCGCGCGCGCCGCAAGACCACCGGGTTCGGAGCCTGACCTGACTTTGCCGCCGATACCGGTGGTTGTAAATCAGACCTTTGTTAAACAATTCCTGCCGCACATGGATCCGCTCGATCAGCATGTGGATGAAGGATTATCAGACGACAAGACGAAGCGCAACGGCCCCGGTTGGCGCATCATCGGGGTTGCGGGCGATACCAGGTATGACGGCTTGCGGGATGACGTGAGACCCGTGATGTATGCGCCTTTATCCGGTGGCGGATTCTTTACCATTCGCACCGCGGGCGACCCGCAACAACTGGTTCCGGCCATTCGCGATCTGGTCACCCGAAGAGACAGTAACCTGGCGATATACCGAGTCACGACACAGATGGAACAGATGAACGGACAGATGCACATTGAACGCCTGCTGGCACAATTGAGCGCGTTCTTTGCTGCGCTGGCTTTAATTCTGGCGTGCGGTGGAATTTATGGATTGCTGTCCTATGAAGTCACCCGGCGTACGCGGGAAATAGGCATTCGCATGGCGATTGGCGCCCAGCGCTTTGACGTGATTCAAATGGTTGTGCGCCAGGGCATTTTGCTCGCCGTGATCGGAGTAGTTGTTGGCATTGCGGCAGCCTTCGGCGCCACCCGCATCATGAACACCATGCTTTACCACGTGAAGGCGATGGATCCAGTAACCCTTGCGGCTGTATCAGTGCTGCTTCTGTTGGTCAGCCTTGTGGCTTGTTTTATTCCAGCCCGGCGCGCAACCCGTGTGGATCCACTGATTGCTTTGCGTTACGAGTAGGTCGGCGAACCCGCCGAAACGAAGAATCGGGGCGATTCCCGCTTGTATGGCATCTCAACATGGGCTATAGTGCGCTTATTCATGTTCACCTCTAGACCCAACCCGGCGCAGGCTGCATACCCGCTTCCGTGTACCCATGGGCGGAAGGGTAATATGACTGCATAGCAATTTTAGATCGGCACTCATATTCAGCCCCGTTGCCCCCGTAAAGGCAGCGGGATTTGTTTTTAGAGCCTGATGCAAAGCCCTGAGAGGAATTCAGATGACAACTTCATCCATTACACAAACAGAGACCACCAGCGCCACAAAAGCGAGAGCGCAAAAGAAAATCGTGGTGCTGGGCTGCGGCAAAATGGGGACCATCCTCCTGGAGTCTTTTCTCAAGCGCAAGTTGGTCACGCCGGACGAAGCCATCGCTACGGTTCAGCACGGCGAGCGCAGCCAGGAGTTGTCGCGGGAGCTCAGCGGCGTGCCCGTCGGCACGGACAACCGCGCCGCGGTCGCAGGAGCTGAGATTGTGCTGCTGTGTCTAAAGCCCCAGGTGTTGGGCCAGTTGCTGGAAGAGATTGCCCCGGCCCTTGCGCCCACAACGCTGGTGATCTCCATTGCTGCTTCCACTACAACAAGTTTTATTCATCAAAAGCTGGGAAAGAGTATTCCGGTAGTCCGGGCCATGCCCAACACTCCGGCCATGGTGGGCGCAGCAATGACGGCCGTTTGCGCCGGCCCCGTGGCTACGGCCCAGCACCTGGAAACCGCTAAGCACCTCTTTGAGAGCGTGGGCCGCGCGCTGGTGGTGGATGAAAAACACATGGACGCCATCACCGCGCTTTCCGCCAGCGGCCCCGCGTTTGTATTTGTGATTTTGGAATCTCTTGCCGAAGCTGGAGTAAAAGTCGGCTTGCCGCGAGAGATGGCGACAACGCTCGCGGCACAAACGCTCTTCGGCTCAGCGCAACTGGCGCTTGAAACCGGACATCATCCGGCGTTGCTCAAAGATGCCGTCACGACGCCGGCAGGCTGCACCATTGAAGGCCTGATGGAGCTGGAAAAAGGCGGCTTGCGCGTGACCCTGATGAATGCCGTGATCAAGACGACGATCAGGGCCAGGGAGTTGATGACGAGCTAAAGCTCGGTAGTTAGTAATTGGTATTTGGCAAATTCTATTAAGCCATGTCAGGTTCCACCGTGATTTGTGCGCCACAGCCAATTACAAAGTACTAAATACCAAATACTTGCCTGCCGAAATTGTGAGGCGAAGGCTGGGATTGCTCTCCACCCTGCCGATCGTGTAGACTTTCACCGATGTTACTTTCTGTCTCCAACATGGCCATGTGCTGTCGCGCGATGGCTATGTGTGTGTTCACGCCGAGGCAGAAAGGTTCATAGCTAGTTTTATTCAGCAATCATGGACCCGCTGCCTCAGGCAGCGGGTTTTTTAGTTTTAGGCGAAAAACCTCTGCCGACAGTTGCAAACGGGCCAACACCCGAAGGAGAAAGAAGATGAGCACCGACCTGCGTTACGAACTGCGATGTCGCGAATGCCAGACCCGATGGGGCAACCAACCGATTTCGTTCTGCCAGAGCTGCTTCGCCCCGCTGGAAGTGGCCTATGACTGGGACCGGATCGGCAAAGAAATCAGCAAAGACAAAATCGCAAGCCGCGCTACCAACCTGTGGCGCTATAGAGAGCTGCTGCCTCTGCCTGAAGATTTTGATAACGGATTGCGACGCGACCACGCATCGACGCCCGCCGGCTTTACCCCTCTATTGAAAGCGGCCAAGCTGGGTGAAACGGTGCGCAGCCGATCGCTATACCTGAAGAATGATGCCGTCTGCTTCCCTACGCTCAGCTTCAAAGACCGTGTGGTCGCGGTGGCGCTCACGCAGGCTCGAAATTTCGGCTTCGATGTCGTCAGTTGCTCCTCCACTGGCAATCTGGCCAATGCGGTTGCGGCGCAGGCCGCGCGTGCAGGGTTGAAAGCCTGCATCTTCATTCCGGCCGATCTTGAGCCGGCCAAAGTCTTGGGCACGCAGGTCTATGGCGCGCAGATCGTCCGCATTGACGGCAATTACGATCATGTGAACCGTCTCTGCTCGCAGATCGCGGACAAGCATCGTTGGGGCTTTGTGAACGTGAACCTGCGGCCTTATTACGCGGAAGGCTCAAAGACCGTTGGCTATGAGATCGCGGAGCAGCTGGGCTGGCGGCTGCCTGACAATATCGTTGTCCCGATGGCCGGTGGCTCGCTGATCACGAAGATCTACAAAGCTTTCAAAGAGCTGATCAACCTCGGGTTCGTGGAGGAAAAGCAGGTCAAGTTCTTTGGGGCGCAAGCCACCGGCTGTAGCCCCATCAGTGTGGCCGTAAAAGCCGGCCGCCATGAGATTGAACCGCAGAAACCGCAAACCATCGCGCGTTCGCTGGCCATCGGTAATCCTGCCGACGGTTTTTATGCCGCCAAGACTATTCTCGGCAGCGGCGGATGGGCGGAGGATGCCACGGATCGGGAGATCGTGGAAGCCATGACGCTGCTGGCTGAAAGTGAAGGCGTTTTCACCGAGACTGCCGGCGGCGTCACCGTGGCTGCGGCGCGCAAGCTCTATGCGCAGGGGCGTATCCGTCCGGATGAAACGACCGTGCTCTGCATCACGGGCAACGGCCTTAAAACCACTGACGCTCTTGCAGGCCGGTTTGAAGTGGTTGAGCCGATTCCACCCAAGCTGGCTGCGTTCGAACAGTTTCTGGAGACACAATTTGCTGGCGCGCGTGCGTCCAGTAAAGGAGCTGCGTAATGAGCGTGAAAGTTTCCATTCCCAGCGCATTTCGGCGGCACACTGAGGGGTTGGACCAGTACGAATGTTCTGGCGCCGATCTGACTGGCCTTCTGGATTCGCTGGGCAGCCGCTTCCCTGACCTCAAGCCTCACTTGCGAGACGAACAGGGCAACGTTCGCCGCTTTCTGAATATTTACGTCAACGATGAGGACATTCGCTTCTTAGGCAAAGACTACAAGTTCAAGGAAGGCGATGAGGTAACGCTGGTGCCGTCGATTGCCGGGGGATAGATTCTGCCGTTTGCTTGAAAGCTCCCTGGGCGATCTTCTCTTATATCCGGCTGGTTACCGCCGTTCCCGTGGCTGCATAATATTGTTTCCTCTCCGGGTAGTTCATCGAATACACTGCCATGGCCCAATAAACTAACAACCACGATGCCCGGGGAGGGTCAAATGGAGTTGCAGCCAGGGAATTCTATTGTCAGGTTGGCCGGTTTAACCCTGTGTATTCTAGTGCCGCTGACGTCGTTCGCGTCTCGCGGCGGAGATAAGTCCAAATCGTCGTCTTCCAGCAAGTCATCAGGCTCCTCCCATTCCTCCAGCGGATCATCGCATGCTAGCGGATCAAGTAGATCGTCGGGTTCCAGCAGCAGGGGAAGCGGGTACTCCAAAGCGAGCAGTTCGAGCAGCCGGTCGTATTCCGGAAGGTCCTCCCACGAGCCAGGCGCGAGTAAGACAACCGGCAGTACGTCACACTCCACCAGTCATTATTCGGGGCACACGGCGTCGGGGAATGGCTCGACCAATAAGGTTCATGGCACAGAAAGCAATGCCAAGTCGCACACTGGAGCAGGCAAGACTTCATCATCCGTCAATTCGCGGGAGCACACGGGCGATTCCGTTCATGCCACAGACACTCACCGCACCGGCACGGAACTTCACACGGCTGGACACTCCGCATTCCGCAAGGAAACAAATGTTGGTGACCGGCGCGTGGCCAGGGACGAGCGTGGCCGCGTGCGCGACATTCATGGACGTGACATCGATATCCACCACGGCCTGCACGGCGACAGACGTTTTGTTGCGACCCACGGCGATCGCCGGGTCGTGGGATATGGCGGTGGACGCGGCTTCACCGAGCGACGGTATTATTCTCGCGGCACTCGCATCTACGTGCAGCGCACCTACATATTTGGCGGACGAAGTTACGCTTATGCCTACCGGTCGTACTACTATCGCGGCTGGCCCTACTATCACTATGTCCCCGCGTATTACTACCATCCATTCTTTTACAGATGGGCCTATAACCCATGGGCAAGGCCGGTTTACTACCATTGGGGCTGGTTCGGCGATCCCTGGTATCGGGGCTACGGATATTACTTCAACCCTTATCCGGTTTATCTCAGCGCCTCGCTCTGGTTGACGGACTATCTCCTGGCTGAAAACCTGCGCGCGGCATATGACGCGCGTTCAAGTTCCTACGCCGTGGATGCCTCTGAACCCCTAGACACGCCATCTCCGGCGGGCCAAGCTGCTCTATCTCCTGAAGTCAAACAGTTGGTCGCAGATGAGGTGCAACGGCAGCTGGATGCGGAGCGTGCCGCCGCTGCGCAGCCGACAGATTCGAGCCGGGTGCAGGAGAATAAACAGCCATCGGAAGAAGTCCCGGCAGCGCTTGATCCCAAGCAAAAGATCTTCATCGTGGGAAGCAATCTTGACCTGGTAACTGACACAGGAGAATGCGCCGTCACCGCCGGGGACGTCCTTTTGCGCACGGGCAGCGCCCCTGACACCAATAACAAAGTAAGCGTGAGCGTTCTGAGCAGCAAGCATGGTGATTGTCCTGTCGATGCAACCTCCGAAGTTGAAGTCACTGAGCTACAGGAAATGCACAACCAGTTCCGGGAAAAGATGGATAACGGGTTGAAAGCCCTGGCCGAGAACCAGGGCAAGAACGGCTTGCCAGAAGCGCCCAGTACCGAAACATCGGCTGGCGAGGTGCCCCCGTCTACCGCTGACCCGAATGCTGAAGCTGAATTGAATAGCCAGCAGAAAAATGCCGAGCAGGAGGAGCAGATCGTACAGCAGGCAGCGTCAGCCAGTCCGAGTGAAAAAACCCCGGAACCTGGTCCCAAAGGAAAGGAGCTTCTGCCCAAGAATCGTCCAGACTGAGACGTCCGCATGCGGCTTCACTATCCTGGGGCACTGGTTGCTACGGTCAGCCGCTGAGGTTATGGCTGAAGAGAAATGCCACCTGCGGGAAGACTTGGATCGTTGCCGTCAATCAAGTTTGACGTTCCCTCCAGCATGGCCAGATCAAGACTTGTTTCTGGCTGGATGTGCCGGGCTACGTCGCCCACAATCAGCATGGCGGGCGCGGGAATTCCGTTGGCCAATGCCAGTTCTTGAAGCGTCAAATAACGCACTTCTTCGTTCTTCCGGCCTGCATTGGAAATCACAGCACAGGGAGTCGTCGGCTCGTGTCCCGATTCCAACAGACCTTGCATGGTTTTGGAGTAGTCCGGACCAGGCATATAAAGTGCATAGGTCGAGCGCGCGGGTTCTACTACGGTCTCGCTTAGCGATGCGTTCCGGCAATTATGCGCGGTGACCACCACCAAAGCCGAAGCTGCGCGGCGGTCCGTAAGCGTAATTTTCGCCGCAGCCGCAGCGGCGCTGGCGGCGGTTACGCCGGGAACAATTTCAAACTCAACTCCGGCTCGGCGTAGTGCGTCCAGTTCTTCACCCAGCCGCCCAAATACCGCCGGGTCGCCCGATTTGAGCCGTACAATGGTTTGGCCTTGCGTTTCTCGGGCGTGCCACACCATTAGCGCATTGATCTGCTCCTGGCTGCGGCCGCGATGACCGCAACGTTTGCCCACGTTGATCACCTGCGCTGAAGCCGGGCAAAGATCGAGTATTTCCTGCGGCACCAGGTCGTCGTGCAGCACCGCCTGTGCAGCGCGCAGCAGTCTAGCAGCGCGCAGGGTCAACAGGTCCGCCGCACCGGGGCCGGCGCCCACAATGTAGACTTTTCCAGCCATTAGTTACGCGCTTTTCTGCCGGCTGACGAAACCGCCCTCGGTCCACTCTTCCACAGCGTCAACCAGGCGGTGCAGCAACTGGTCAGCATTGCCGATCATGTTCAGCCCTTCATGCTGATGCTCTTTCAACGCGTGCCTCAGTTTGGCTTCCAGCTCTGACTTTCTCAAGTGGTCCATGGTTCCCTCCGTAAATAGATTGACTTTGAAATTTTACCGGTTTACACAGCGCAAGCAACATCAATAATTCTTTGCGGCGCTCTGTGCGTGGCAGCATTTTGCGCATCATGTCGCGCATGCGGCCCAGCCATGCCGTCCACGATTCGTATTCAGGCCCAAAGTTTTCTTCCAGCTGTTTGCGCACATGCTGGCTCAATCCGGGACTGTTCCCACCCGTGGAGATGGCAATCTGGAACTCGCCCCGGTTGACAACTGCCGGCGCATAAAAGTCGCAATATCCAGGATCGTCCACCGCATTTGCCAGTGCGCCGAACTCACGGGCTTCCTGGTACACGGCGCGGTTCGTCTCTTCAGAATCCGTGCAGGAAATCACCAGAAAATATCCCTGCGTCATACCAGGGCGAAATTCAAGACCGTAGTATTGGATGCGCCCCTGGTGCGCCCACAAGCGTATGCGGGGCGTGATCTGCGGCGAAACGACAGTTACATCTGTCGCCGAGCGCAGCACGGCTTCTATCTTTTGTTCGGCAACCAGGCCGCCACCAACGATCAGCACCTTGTGCCCCTCAAGCTTGAGGAAAATTGGGTATAGAGACATTTCTATCCTTCCACCCCGTGTGGCACCCTGCCAGGTGAGAGATCGCGCAATACGGGCGGCAGCTGCTGCCCAGCAAGAAAAGTCCGGAGTGCCGTTTCCGAATGGCGGGCAAAAAACTGCCGCAAGTTTTCTTCGCCGCGCCGCTCCTCAAGATAGCTGCGGAGCAGGCGCTCAATCGCATCCGGCACTTCGCTCGCCGCGCAACGATAACCCACCGGTCGTCCAAAGCCAGCATGCTCGCCCACAGCCCCTCCCAGGCAGAAGTAGTAAGCGTCTTGAACACGACCAGCGATCTTGAGCTTCTTGCCTTCCAGCCCGATATCTGCAATGCGATGCTGGCCGCAGCTGTTCGGGCATCCGGTCACGTTAAGCTTCAATTGCTGATCAAACTCCGGAATGCGCTCTTCCAACTCCTCCACCAGCCAGCGCGTGAAGGCTTTGGTTTCTGTAATCGCGAGCTTGCAGAACTCGCTGCCGGTGCAAGCTATTGCGCCACGCCAGAAAGGCGAGGCCGCAACATGAAGTCCCGCGGTTTCAAGGCCAAGCGTTACGGCTGCGGTGCTTGCGCGTGGGACGTTCACAATTACCAGGTTCTGCGTGTTTGTGGTGCGAAGCTCGCCATTCCCATAGCGCTCAGCCAGATCGGCTGCCACGCGCAGTTGATCTGGATTGATGCGTCCGCGCAGCACGGCGGCGCCAACGTAAAAAAGACCGGGCTGTTTTTGCCGATGGACGCCAACATGGTCGCGAAACACATCGTCAGGCTGCCGCTCCAGCACTCCTGAATCCGGCTTGTATCCCAACTTACGCTCCAGTTCCTGCAAAAATGATTCGGCTGTCCATCCGTGCTGGAGAAATAAATACTTCAATCGGGCGCGCTCGCGATTCTCCCGCAGTCCGTCTGCATCGCGAAAGATTTCTGCTACGGCCTTGCTTACCGGAATGACCTGCTCCCAACGCACAAACGCATTGAGCCGTACTGCCAGATGCGGCTCGGTAGAAAGCCCTCCGCCCACACGGATGGAAAATCCGACTTCTCTTTTTCCCGCTTCCTCTCGAACCGCTGGCGTGAAGGCCAGATCATTGATCTCCGGATAGGAGCACCAATCCTGGCAGCCACTGACGCTGATCTTGAATTTGCGCGGCAGGTTATAAAAGTCAGGATTGTCAACCAGCAACTGCGTTATTTCATCGACCAGTGGTGACGCGTCACAAAGCTCATGCGCATCCAGTCCGGCAAGAGGACAGCCGGTGACGTTTCGCGTAACGTCGCCGCATGTCGCCATCGAGGTCAGACCGCAATCAAACAGAGCTTGCAGCACATCTGGAAGATCTTTGATCGTGATCCAGTGCAGTTGTATGTTCTGGCGCACCGTAATATCGGCAATACCACCCGCACACCTTTCTGTGAGACCAGCAATAGCGCGTAACTGCGTTGCATTTACAAAACCATTGGACAAACGAATGCGCAGCATGAAGTAAGGAGTTGCACGGCCTTCGCCGCCAATTCCGCCGACTGCACCAGCGCCATCTCCCTGCGTGTACACACCCCACCAGCGAAAATAGGTTTTGATCCATGCGTCCGGAACCGCCGACAAACCCCGGCCCGCAAATTGCCGGATCTCGTCAAAGCACTCCCAGGGATTCTTCTCCAGTTTGAGGCGCTCTGCCCGTTGGGCCTTTGTTTCCTTCACGGGCGTGGTCGTCTCTGTGCTCATAATCTCCCACAGTCTCTATTGGCAAAAAGTTTAAAAATGTTCCTGTTTAAAAATGTTCCTGAAAGTAAAGGCCCATCGCCTCTGGCGATGGGCCTGTTTCCTAAATTTAAATGCGAATTAGGTAGCAGTTTCTCCAGCCAGAGACACGGTGGTCACCTTGCAACAACACATACACATGTCCTGGCGAATAACTGTCATGAAAAGAAAGTATACGTGAGAAACCTGAGG